>CAYWDW010000012.1:5532-20025 GCA_964457105.1 uncultured Heliobacteriaceae bacterium | reverse complement strand
ACTGATGAGCGAGGTGCCGCTCGGCGCGTTTCTGTCCGGCGGCATTGATTCATCGGCGGTCGTCGCGCTGATGAGCCGGTTGATGCAGACGCCGGTGGTGACGGCTTCGATTGGTTTCACTGAAGAGAAATTCAGCGAAGCCGCCGATGCGCGCTGGCTGGCTGAACTGTTGCGCGCCGATCATCACGAACGCATTGTCAAAGCTGATGCCGCCGCCGTCGTTGACAAGCTGGCGTGGCATTACGATGAACCGTTCGCTGATTCATCCGCCGTGCCGACTTATTACGTGTCAAAAGTGGCGCGCGAATTTGTGACAGTGGCCTTGTCGGGCGATGGCGGCGATGAAAGCTTTGCCGGGTATCGGCGCTACAAATTCGATGTGGCCGAAAATCGCGTGCGAGCGCTGCTGCCGTCAGCTTTGCGTCGTCCGGTCTTTGGCGGCGCGGCGGCGGTTTATCCGAAAGCCGACTGGCTGCCGCAGCCGCTGCGCGCCCGGACGACGCTCTACAATTTGTCGCTTGAACCGTCGCAGGCTTATTACAACTCGGTTTACGGCGCGATGGCGAACGAGCGCGCCGGACTGCTCGGACGCGACCTCAGGGCGCAGCTTAACGGTTACAATCCGTTCGATGTGTTTGCCGCGCATTATGCCCGTGCCGCCGCGATGACCGATGATCTGTTGTCGCGGGTGCAATACGTTGACATCAAGACCTATCTGACCGATGACGTGCTGGCCAAAGTTGATCGCGCGAGCATGGCCGTGTCGCTTGAAGTGCGCTGCCCGCTGCTCGATCATCGCGTCATGGAACTGGCCGCGCGCATGCCGTCCGCCCTGAAACTGCGCGGGCAGGAAGGCAAATACATTTTCAAGCGCGCCCTGCGCGGCCTCGTGCCCGCTGAAGTGCTGACGCGGCGCAAGCAGGGATTTTCAATTCCGCTGGCTGAATGGTTGCGCGGCCCGCTGCGCGCGCTCGCTGACAGCGCGCTGTTCGATTCATCAGCGCGGGATGACATGCTTGATGAGACGCGAGTCAGAAATCTGTGGCAGCAGCATCAGTCAGGGCTGCGCGATTATTCACGACCGCTGTGGGCCATCCTGATGTTCAGGTTGTGGCAGCAGCGCTTTACTTCAGGCGCAGAGCTTTAGTCCCGTGACATTCCCGCATCACACTGTCAATCACGCGCCCGCCGTCTCGGTGGTACTGCCGGTCAGAAACGGCCTGCCTTATCTGACTGAAGCGGTCGAGAGCATTCTGCATCAGAGCTTCACCGACTTTGAGTTTCTGATCGTTGACGACGCTTCAACGGATGACACGCCTGCTTATCTGCGCTCGCTCGCGGATGCGCGAGTGCGCGTCATCAGGCACGAGCAAAGCCGGGGCGTGGCCGAATCGCTCAATCACGGCCTCGCGCTCGCTTCAGCGCCGCTCATTGCGCGGCAGGATGCCGATGACGTTTCTGAACCGCATCGCTTTGCGCGCCAGGTGGAATGGATGAATGCTCACCCTGAATGCGTCGTGCTTGGTTCGCAGGTTGACAAGATAGACAGCGCCGGGCATCTGATCGAACACTTTCCGCGCCCGACCGGCGCGGCTGAGCTTGAGCATCATTTCGCCACTCATGCCAATCCGTTCACGCACGGCAGCGTGATGATGCGGCGTGACCGGGCGCTGGCCGTCGGCGGTTATCGCGGGCGCATCAGGTATGCCGAAGATTACGATTTATGGCTGCGCCTCGACGGCCCCGGCGCGCTGGCCAATCATCCTGAAACGCTTTACCGCTACCGCGTCCACGAGCAGCAGATTTGCGTGCAGAAATATGATGATTCATCGGCTGACTGCTGGTTGTCGCAGGTCCTGTATGTCGAAAGATTGTGTACCGGCGAAGAGGACAGTCTGACGACGCTGGATGATCGTCAGCTTGCGGCCATCAAACAGCGCGGCTTGTGGAAGCCGCGTGGCCGCTGGGCGCGCCGCGTGCGCGTGCTGAAGGAATATGCGCGCCTGCTCGACACGGATTCACCGCGCCGCGCCGCGCTGGTCAGGCTGCTGCTGCTGGGCGGCGGCTGGTAACACAGGGAGAGTCATCAGCAGCAGACACCGCGCCATCACTTCACGCCCGCGCCGTCATCACCTGCCATGAACGTCCTCGTCTTCACGACACTCTGGCCGAATGCTGAAGAACCGAATTTCGGGGTCTTCATCAAACATCGCGCACTGGCGCTGTCACAACTTGATGGCGTGAAGCTGCGCGTGGTCGCGCCGGTGCCGTACTTTCCGAAATCGCTGGCCGGGGCGTGGCTGCCGAAAAGCTGGCAGATCAAGGCCCGCATCAAAGCGCAGGAAGTTATTGACGGCGTTACGGTCGAACATCCGCGTTATCTTGTCACGCCGAAAGTCGGCATGCGTTTTTACGGCGACTGGATGGCGCGCGGCGCTGAAGCAGTCGTGCGTGAACTGCACCGGCAGGAGCCGTTCGATGTGATTGACGCGCATTACATCTATCCTGACGCTGACGCCGCGCGGCAACTTGGTCGCAAACTGGATCTGCCGGTCGTGATGACCGCGCGCGGTTCTGACATTAATCAGTTCACGCGCCTGCCTGACATTCGCCCGCTGATTCAGCGCGCCCTCAGCCAGGCCGATGGCCTCATCGCCGTCAGCGACGGACTGAAGCGTGAAATGGTCGCGCTCGGAATTGCCGATGACCAGATCAGGGTGATTCGCAACGGCATCAATCGCGATCTCTTTCATCTCAGGGATCAGGCAGGCGCGCGCCGGTTGCTCGGCCTGGAGGCGCAGCGCCGCATCATCATCACCGTCAGCCGTCTGATTCAGGGCAAGGGGCTTGATCGTCTGATTCAGGCGATGGCCCTGCTGACCCGGCGGTCGCTGGCGGCTGACCCGCTGCTTTACATCATCGGCGCGGGGCCTGAACGCGCAGCGCTCGAAAAAATGATTGCCGCATACGGTTTGCAGGATCGCGTTTTTCTGACCGGCGCGCGCCTGCAATCAGAACTGCCTGACTGGTACGCGGCGGCTGATCTGTTCTGCCTGGCCACGCACCGCGAAGGCTGCCCCAACGTCGTGATTGAAGCCCTGGCCTGCGGGTTGCCGGTCATTGCGACTGACACTCCGGGCGTTGATGAACTGCTCACGGATGCGGTCAACGGATCGCTCGTGCCGGTGACAGATTCACCGGCTGAAAGTTTTGCTGACAAAATTGCCGTCGCACTCGACCGGACGTGGAACCGTCGCGCCATTGCCTCATCGGGCGGCGCGCGTGACTGGCAGGAGGTCGCGCGCGAAGTCAAAGACACGCTCAGCGCGGTCGTCGCCCGGCATCAGCAGCAGCGCGCAAATAAAGCTGGTCTCGATTATCGGTAAGTTATGCGAATTATTTATCACCATCGCACCCGCGCCGAGGATGCGCAGGGCGTGCATATCAAATCAATGCAGCAGGCGTGGCAGGCCGAAGGGCATGAAGTCAGGGAAGTCAGCCCGGTCGAACAAACGCCGTCAGCTTCACCGCAGCCTGAGGCCGTAAAGAAAGCTTCAGACTCGAAACATTCCGAAGGGCGCGGCGCGCTGGGCAGCCTGATTTATGAGGTGCTGTCGCTGGGTTACAACTTTTACGGCGCGACCAGGCTGCGCCGCGCCGTGCGTGAATTCAGGCCGACGCTGATCTATGAACGCCATTCGCTGAATTTGTGCGCGGGCGCATTCATTGCCCGGCGGCAGCGCATTCCCTTTGTCGTCGAAGTGAACGCGCCGCTGGTTGACGAGATGAAAAAAGAGAGCGGCCTTGTGGGTGAAGCGGTGGCGCGCCGGTGCGAAAAATATGTGCTCGAATCAGCCGCGAAAGTGGTCGTCGTCTCAAACGTGCTGAAACAGCATTTTGCCGCGACAGGCATTGACACCAGGCGCTTTGAAGTCATGCATAACGGCATTGACCCGGCGCAGTTTCATCCGGGCGTTGACGCCAGCGCGGTGCGGCGTCGTTACGCGCTCGGTCAGCGTTGCGTCATTGGCTTTGTCGGCTGGATGCGGCAATGGCACCGGCTGGATCTGCTGCTGGAAGCCTTTGCCGCTTTGCCGCATCGGCAGGACTGCGCCGTGCTGCTCGTTGGCGACGGGCCGGCGCTGCCCGGTTTGCGCGAGCGCGCGCAGGCGCTGGGCTTAAGTTCACAGGTGCATTTCACCGGCCCGGTCAGGCACGATGACATTCCGCCGCACATCGCGGCGATGGACATCGCCGTGCTGCCGAGCATTCCGCCTTACGCTTCACCGATGAAGCTGTTTGAATATATGGCGCTGGGCAAGGCCGTGATTATGCCCGATCAGCCAAACCTGCGCGAAGTCGTGCGGGATGGTGAAAACGGCATGCTGGTGTCGGCCAGTGATAATGGCGTCGGCAGGGCGCTGCACGCGCTCGCCAACGATCAGGCATTGCGTGAGCGCCTGGCCGCTGCCGCCGCCGACACGATCCATCGCGGCAAATATTACTGGGCCGAAAATGCGCGCCGTGTGCTTGAAGGATTGAAGCTGAATTGAAGTCGGCGCCGTGAGCAATGAAAAGGCCCGACACAGTTGGCGACTGTGTCGGGCCTGCGTGTTTTTAGTCGCCACGGCTTTCAGGGCGCGCGTTTCGATGCGCGTTTGGTGGTGGTTTTAGCGGCGCCTTCGGCTGCGCCGCCGCTCTTGTAACCGCAGCCTTCAGCCTGGCAATACTTCGTCGTTTCCTCTTTCTTCGCGTTGTATTTTTCCAGCATAAAAGGCGTCTGGCACTGCGGGCAGGCTTCGGCGACAGGCTTGTCCCAGAAGACGGCATCGCAGGTCGGATATTCCGAACAGCCGTAAAACACCTTGCCGCGCTTTGATTTTTTGACGACGATCTCGCCCTTGCAACCCGGACGCGGACACGGCACGCCGGTCGTTTCGCGCTTGATGTATTTGCAGGTCGGATAGGTCGAACAGCCGGTGTATTCGCCATACGGCCCCTGCCTGATGGCCAGTTGATTGCCGCATTCGGGGCAGCGTTCTTCGAGCATCACGGGCGCGGCGGCGACGGTGCCGCTCTTGCTGATGCGGCGCGTGGTCTTGCAGTCAGGATAACCCGTGCAGGCGAGGAACTGACCGAAGCGCCCTTTCTTGAGCGTCATCGGTTTGCCGCAGTTGTCACAGGTTTCACCGGCATACGGATTTTCAGCCGCTTCAGCCGCCGCTTCGCCGTTCGTTTCATTGGCGGCTTCAGGTTTGGCCAGTTCGCGCGTGCTTTTGCATTCAGGATAGTTCGTGCAGGCGAGGAACTGACCGAAGCGACCGAACTTGATCGCCATTTTAGCGCCGCACTTTTCGCACTCTTCGTCCGTGATGATTTCCTGGCGTTTGACATCGCGCATGTGCTTCTGCGCGGCGGCGAGATCGGTTGTGAACTTGTCATAAAATTCACGCATCGCCGCCGTCCAGCGCACCCGGCCTTCTTCGATTTCGTCCAGCTCCGCTTCCATGCGCGCCGTGTATTCGACGTTGAAGAGATCAGCAAAGCTGCCAATCAGCAGGTCATTGACAATCGTGCCCAGTTCGGTCGGCTTGAATTTACCTTCGGCCTTCTCGACATATTCACGATCCTGAATGACGGTCATAATCGAAGCGTAGGTCGAGGGCCGCCCGATGCCTTTTTCTTCCAGCGCCTTGACGAGCGTCGCTTCGGTGTAACGCGGCGGCGGTTCGGTGAAATGCTGATCGGGCGTGATGGAATTGAGCTTCAACTGTTCGCCCTTTTCGACCTTCGGCAATTTGGCGGCGCGTTCCTCGTCGTCCTCGTCCTTCTCGTCCTTGCCTTCTTCGTACACGGCCAGGAAGCCGTCGAATTTGACGACTGAGCCAGTCGCGCGGAACAGGAATCTTTCACCCGCTGCAATATCAATCGTCGTCTGATCGAAGATCGCGGGCATCATCTGTGAAGCGACGAACCGCTGCCAGATCAGGCGATAGAGCGCGAGTTCATCCTTGTCGAGATACTTTGCCAGCGATTCCGGCGTGCGCGCGACTGAGGTTGGCCGGATCGCTTCGTGCGCGTCCTGCGCGTCTTTTTTCGAGCGGTAATGAATGGCCTTTTCCGGCAGGTACTGCGGCCCGTACTTTTCACCAATGAAGTCACGGACCTCGTGCAGCGCACCTTCAGAGACCCGCGTTGAGTCGGTTCGCATGTAAGTAATCAGACCGACCGTGCCTTCGCCCGTGTCCCGGCCCTCGTAAAGTTTCTGGGCCAGTTGCATGGTCCTTTTGACGGGGAAGCGCAGCTTGCGTGAGGCTTCCTGCTGCAACCGCGAAGTGATGAAGGGCGGCACCGGGTTGCGCTTCTTCTCTTTGGTCGAAACCTCCGAGACCACGTAACGCGCGCCTGCAAGTTCGCTGAGAATCTGCTGTGCCGTCGCTTCGTCAGTGATGTGAAACTCAGATTTCCTGACACCCTGATCGAAGCCTGTCGTCTTGACCGTCTGATCGGCAATTTTATAAAGCCGCGCATCGAAGGCGGGCGGAAGCTGTGCGGATAAATTCGCCGTGACTGTCCAGTATTCAGTTTTGACGAAGGCCTGAATCTCGCGTTCGCGCTCAACGACCAGGCGCACGGCCACTGTCTGCACGCGGCCTGCGGACAAGCCGCGCCGCACTTTGTCCCAGAGCAGCGGGCTGACTTTGTAACCGACGAGGCGATCCAGCACGCGGCGCGCCTGTTGCGCGTCAACGAGGTTGTCATTGATCTGGCCCGGCGATTTGAAGGCATCCTGCACCGCCGTCTTCGTGATTTCATTGAACATCACGCGAAAGACGGCTTTTTTCGCCTTGCCGCGCCCGCCGACTTCTTCAGCAATGTGCCGCCCAATGGCCTCGCCCTCGCGGTCAGGGTCGGTGGCGATGTAAATCGTCTCAGCTTCGCGGGCCGCTTCCTTCAGTTCGCGAACGACCTTCTCCTTGCCGGGCATCACTTCATAGGTTGGCTCGAAATCATTTTCGACATCCACGCCCAGGCCTTTTTTCGGCAGGTCCTTGATGTGTCCGACCGAAGCGAGAACCTTGAAATCTCTGCCCAGATATTTGTTGATTGTTTTTGCCTTTGATGGCGATTCGACAATAACCAGCGATTTAGCCATAAATCAGTTCAAACTCCTGGCCGCCGCACACAGCGGTGAATAAGTGCCCATAAAGATGCCGTGAAAAGGTTTCATCAAATAACACGAACGCGGCCTGTGGTTCAAGCCGCGTTCTTTGGGCTGCCGGATAACCTGTTTCAGATGCAGCGGTTGTTCAGCGCGTTATTTGTGTTCGTTCAGTCTGCGTAATCGTCCGCCGCGTCAAGCGCCTCTTCCAGCGTGAAGACGCCCTCATAGAGCGCCTTGCCGATAATCACGCTGTCCACGCCGGACTCTTCGAGATCCTGCAGATCATAAATGTCATCCAGCGATGCGACGCCGCCCGAAGCCGTCACGCGCAACCCGCTCGCTTCGGCAATTTCGCGCGTCGCCTCCAGGTTGACGCCGCTCAGCATGCCGTCGCGGGCAATGTCGGTATAGACGATTCGTTCGACGCCCATCCCGGCGACCTTCTGAGCGAAATCAACGGCGCTGAGGTCCAGAATCTTCTGCCAGCCGCGTGTTGCCACCCGGCCTTCGCGCGCGTCAATGCCGACCACAATGGTCGAGCCGAATTCGTCAATGATGTGCTGCAGCAGCACCGGGTTTTCGATGGCGGTGGTGCCGATGACAATGCGTGTGGCGCCGAGTTCATCCAGTCGCCGCACGTCATCAATTGACCGCACGCCGCCGCCAAACTGAATCGGCACATTGACCGCTGACAACAGCCGTTCGAGCGCCTTGAGGTTGGCTGCATCATTCTGATTGAGCGCGCCGTCAAGGTTGACGACGTGAATCATCTCGGCACCGGCCTCGACAAACTGCCGGGCAATGTTGACCGGATTTTCCGAATAAACGGTCTCTGCCGATGGTTCACCCTGCGTCAGCCTCACGCAACGCCCGCCGCGCAAATCAATCGCTGGAATGATAATCATGGGAGTGTAGCTTATCGTGTAGCTGTCGAGCTTACTGGGACTGGATACAATTGCTGTTTGACTCTGCATATTTCCCGGTGTAGTTCGGTCTGGATCAGGTTTCGAGTCACCGGGGCTGTCGTTACGATTTCTCAGGCGACGTGAGGCTGCTGGCCGCCTCTGCCGCTGAGGAATGCGTAAATACTACTCATTTTGCTGTCACAATCAAGCACAGATTTAATCGTGCTTATCGCGCGACCGGAGGAAGTCGGTAGTCGGAATTCGGAATTCGGAAGGAAGATGCGCAGCGCGTTGCTGTCAGGCTGTTTCCTGCTGTCGCACCAGCGCCTTATCAGCGCGACCGGCGCTGATAACCTGGTGACTGGTGCCGTCTGGATTTCACATCTCCGCAAAATTTCTTAGCAGCCTTAAGCCGGTTGTCTGACTTTTTTCAGGGTGAAACTGCGCGCCGACCACGTGGCCGCGCCCGCAGATGGAAGGGAAGCGCCGCGCATATTCAGTCTCACCCAGCACGCACGTCTGATCGGCAGTTTCGACGTGATAGGAATGCACAAAGTAAAAGAATGACTGATCGGGCAGCCCGCGAAAAATCGGATGCTCGCGTTTGATCTTTACCTGATTCCACCCGACGTGCGGCACGCGCACGCCTTCAGGAAAACGCACCACGCGACCCGGCAGCAGCCCCAGCCCCCGGTGAACGCCGAATTCGTGACCTTCGTCAAACATCAGTTGCAACCCGACGCATAAACCCATAATCGGTTTGCCCGCGTGTGCCGCTTCAATGACGAGTTCATCAAACCCGAATCTGTGCAGCCCCTGCCTGCACGCCGCAAACGCGCCCACGCCCGGCAGCACCAGTTTGTCAGCCGTGCGCAGCGCCTGTTCATCATTCGTCACCACCGCACCAATGCCCTGCGACGTAAAGGCCTTCTCGACGCTGCGCAGATTGCCGACTCCGTAATCAATAATTGCAATGGTCATCTTCCTGAAAGCATCTTCCTGGGAGCGCGAGCGTCCCGCTCGCCTGACTGACAAGTCACCTGTGGCAGCAAGCGAGCGTCTCACTTGCCTGCCGTCAGGTCACAACGTTCCTTTCGTTGACATCACGCCGGTGATTCGTTCATTCACCTCGACAGCCTGCGCAAGCGCGCGCGCCACAGCCTTGAAGGTTGATTCCAGAATGTGATGCTGATTGCGCCCGTAAAGCACTTCGATGTGCAGGTTGCACTGGCAGTGTTCCGCAAACGAATGCCAGAAATGCTCGGCCATTTCAGTCGCAAAGCTGCCGATTTTGTTGCGCGTGTTTTTGACGTGATAGACCAGAAAATATCTGCCTGACAGATCAACCACCGCCCGCGCCAGCGTCTCATCCATCGGCACATAAGCGTGTCCGTAACGCACGATGCCCGCCTTGTCGCCGAGCGCTTCAGCAAACGCCCGGCCCAGACAGATCGCCGTGTCCTCGACCGAATGATGATCGTCAATCTGCAGATCGCCTTGGCAACTGATCTCCAGATCAAAGAGGCCGTGCCGCGCAAACAGTTCGAGCATGTGATCGAGGAAGGGCAGCCCCGTGCTGATCTCGCTGCGGCCCGTGCCGTCAAGTTTCAGCGCGACGCGAATATCGGTCTCTTTGGTTTTGCGTTTGATTTCAGCCTGACGGGTCATACGAAAATTTCCTTCAATGCCGCAATCAACTGATCGTTCTCTTCCGGTGTCCCAACGCTGATCCGCACGTATTCTGAAAGCAGCGGCGCTTTGCTGACATCGCGGATCAGAATGCCGCGTGCGTGCAGCGCTTCAAACAACTGCTTCGGCGGCAGGCTCGTGCGCACGATGAAAAAGTTGGCGGCTGATGGCACCGGACTCAGACCCTTGACCTGCTTCAGTTCAGCAAACAGCCGGTCACGTTCGCTTGCCATCATTTCAACCAGCGGGCGCAGCGCGGCTGACTTTTCAATCGCCACTTCTGCCGCCGTGACCGAAAAGAGATTGAGGCTGTACGGCATCTTTGCCTTGCCAAATTCGCGGATCAGTTCCGGCGCGGCCAGGCAATAGCCGACGCGCAGGCCGGCCATCGCCATCGCCTTTGAAAACGTGCGCAGGATGACCAGGTTTTTATATTCGCGCAGCAGCGGCACAAAATCCTCGCCGCCGATTTCGAGGTAAGCCTGATCCACAACGACCAGACCTTCCGAGTTGCGCAGCAGCATTTCCAGATCGCGGCGGCTGATCGTGCAGCCGGTCGGATTGTTGGGCGAACAGATGATCGTCAAACCAGGTTTCTGCACCTTCACTGCGGTTGCCAGGCGCGGAATGTTGAAGGTGAAATCATCGTTGAGCAGCACCGAAATGATCTCGCCATTCATCACCCGGATGACCTGGCTGTAAACCGAAAAGGTCGGTTCGGGCAGCACCACGCGCACGCCCGCTTCAACGGTGGCATTGACGACCGACTGAATCATTTCATTCGAGCCATTGCCTGCCATTACGCCGTCAGCGCGCCAGCCCGCGTATTCAGCCAGTTTTTCGTGGAGCGCGGTCGGCACAAAATCGGGATAGCGTGACCAGTCGAGGTGACTGACGCGATGCAGAATCTCTGCCCGCATTTCGGCAGGCATGCCGAACGGGTTTTCATTCTGATTGATCTTGATCGGAGCCGTCAGCGGCGCCAGCGTGTAGGCGCTGATGGCGCGAACCTGTGGTTTGATTTTATCGAGCGGTGTAGTCATTTCGAGTTTGAAAAGAGAGATGACGGAACAGACGAAAGAACCCACAGTCCGTCCTGCTGACTTTCGTCTGTTCCGTTATTTCCGTTTGTTCCGTCATTTCTCTTCTGCGTTCGGTCATAACCGGGAGGCGTCACTCTGCGAGTCTGATGGTTGCCGCGCGCGCGTGCGCATCGAAGCCTTCAGCGCGCGCGAGGCGGTCAATCAGTTCAGCCGTGCGGACGATTTCGTTTTTCGTGTAGCGAATGATGCTGGTGCGTTTGAGAAAATCATAGACGCCGAGCGCCGACGCAAAGCGCGCCGTGCCGCCGGTCGGCAGCACGTGATTCGATCCGGCAAAGTAATCTCCGACAGGTTCGGGCGAATACGCGCCGATGAAAATCGCTCCGGCGTGGCGCAGCTTTGCGGCGGTGGCTTCGCTGTCGGCGGTGATGACTTCGACGTGTTCGGGCGCAAGCTGATCAACCAGGCGGCACGCGGCGCCAGGTGAATCAACCACGATCAGCGCGCCGAAATCAGCGAGCGATTTTTCAATGATTGTTTTGCGCGAAAGCGTCTGTGTCTGCCGAATGATTTCATCGCGCACGGCGGCGGCCAGTTTTTCGCTCGTCGTCACCAGAATCGAAGCCGCGTCTTCAGAATGTTCCGCCTGCGACAGCAGGTCAGCCGCGACGAAATCAGGCCGCGCCGTCTCATCGGCAATCACGACAATCTCGCTTGGCCCGGCCAGCGAATCAATATCCACTATGCCAAAGACTGCTTTCTTGGCAGCGGTCACGTACTGATTGCCGGGGCCGACGATCTTGTCCACACGCGGCATCGTTTCAGTGCCGTAAGCGAGCGCGGCAACGGCCTGCGCGCCGCCGACCAGATAGACTTCAAAAAGTTCAAGCTCGCGCAGCACGGCAGCAATCACAGGGTTTTCGGCAAACCTGGCCGGAGGCGTGACGATCACGATGCGCCCGACACCGGCCACCTGCGCCGGAATCGCGTTCATCATCACCGTCGAAGGATAAGCCGCGCTGCCGCCGGGCACGTACAACCCAACAATGTCGAGCGGATGCACCCGCTGACCAAGCCGCACGCCGTTTGAAGCTTCAATCTCCCAGCTTCGCGTCAACTGATGTTCGTGATAGCGGCGAATGTTGCCGATGGCTTCGCGCATGGCGGCAAGCAGTTCAGCGTCAGCGCGGGCGGCGAGTTCTTCAATCAGTTCGCGGCTCGCGCGCATCGTGTCGGGCGTGAGCTGCACGCCGTCGAATCTGGCCGTGTAACCGAGCAATGCTTCATCGCCGTTGTCGCGCACTTCGCGCACGACGTTTTCAGCCGCTGCCAGAATTTCAGGATTCAGCCCGTTCGTGCGGCTCAGAATGCGTTTGAGCTTCTGATCGCCTTCCGGGTCAGAGCCGGTGAGTCTGATGATTTCGATCATAAGGCAGATGGCAGATAGCAGATGGCAGATGGCAGATGGCAGCAGGAATAACGGCCATCTGTCATCTGTCATCTGCCATCTGTTTTCAGTGTATTCGACAGTGCTGCGATCAGCGCGCTGACCTCTTCGCGTTTGAGGTGAAAGCTGGCGCGGTTGACGATCAGGCGCGCCGTGGTGTCGGTGATCACGTCAATCACTTCCAGCCCGTTCTCTTTCAGCGTGCGCCCGGTTTCGACCAGATCCACGATGCGATCAGACAGGCCGAGCAGCGGCGCGAGTTCGACCGAACCTGACAGCGGAATGACTTCAATCGGGATGCCTTTGGCGTGAAAGTAATCAGCCGTGATGCGCGGGTATTTCGTCGCCACGCGCACAGTGGCCAGCAGATTGTAATCCTGCCCGACGACTTCGCGGCGACCGGCGACGGCGATCCGGCAATAACCGAATTTCAGATCGAGCGGTTCGTGTACCTGCGCCTGCGATTCAAGCAGCACATCGCGCCCGCAGATGCCTGCGTCAGCCACGCCGTATTCAACATAAGTCGGCACATCGCCCGGTTTGACGAAGACGAAATTGAAGCGCCCGTCGCGGCTCGCCACCAGCAGTCGGCGCGAATTCAGTTCTTCAGGCGCAACCGTCAGGCCCGCCCGCGCAAACAGCGCCAGCGCTTCGTCCTGCATCCGGCCTTTTGACAGTGCAATGGTCAGCATGCGGTGGTCAGTGGTCAGTGGTCAGTGGTCCGTGGTCAGTGGTTGGTGAAGCGCGAGAGATTCCTTCCATTGTTTACGCTTCACTGACCACTGCTCACTGCATTCTTACCTTTCTTTTCTGCGCTCTGGCGGCGCGGGCCTGATGAAAGGCTTCCGTGTAATTGCCATTGAGCGTGATCTGCGCAGTGTTGTTTTCCGGGCGGCTGATGATGGCCGCCGCGTGACGCGACAAGACGCTGGCCAGGCCGTCGAGCGACAATGAAAACCCCACCGCCGGTTCAGCCGCGCCGAAGTTGCTGATGAGGTTGTCGTAGCGTCCGCCGCTGCCGATTTCAGCGCCCCAGCCGGGCACGAAGATTTTGAAGGTCAGGCCCGTGTAATATTCCTGGCCGCCCGTGTCGCCCAGATCAATATCAAAGTGATCGGTCAGGCCGAGCGCAGCGAGCGTTGAATAAATCGCTTCGATCTTGTCTATCGCGGCGCGCGATGTTTCATTGCGCAGCACCGTGCGGGCGCGGGTGATGGCCGACTGCTTGCCCGCGATCTGCGTCAGTTGAATGAAGGCGGCGCGGCGCTCAGCTTCAACGTGCGGCAGATGCTGCTGCAAAAATTCATCAAGCGCGAACTGCTGCCTGCGTTCGATCAGTTCGCGCAGGCGCGCGCGGCGTTCGCCGTCAAGTCCGTGCGTGTCGGCAATGCCGTTGAAAAAATCCACGTGCGACAGGGCAAGGCGGAAATCACCGATGCCGAGCGTCGAGAGAACTTCAGCGGCGACGAGCAGAATTTCAATGTCTGCGGCCATCGCCGGTTCGCCGATGTGCTCGACGCCAAGCTGATGAAATTCACGCGAGGCGCGTTCGGTCGGTTCATCGTACCGAAAGACTTCGCCGGAATAGCACAAACGAATCGGGCGCGCGCGATGCAGAAATCGCGTTGCCACCGTGCGCGCCACCAGCGAAGTCAGTTCAGGCCGCAGCGCCAGCAGGGCGCCGTCGCGGTCGGTGAACCGATAGGTCTTGCCGGCGCGTTCAGCGCCCATCCCGCGCGCAAAGAGGTCGTGATAATCGAAGATCGGCAGGATGATTTCGTCATACGACCATCCGGCGAACGCTGCCATCGCGCGCTGTTCGACGTGTCGGCGCAGGCGCACTTCGTCGTCAAAAAAATACTGCACGCCGGCGGGAATTTTGGTCAGTGAAGACATAACGATCACCAGCCGTTTCAGTCAGCGTCCTGTTCCGGGCGCTCAAACAGCAGCGTCAGATTCTCCTCAAACGGCGGCTGCATCACTCTGCTGTACCAGTCAGCATCAATTTCAGGGAAGTATTTGTTGATAGCGCTCATCAGTTCGCCAAAGCCCTGAGTCTCTTCTGAGACTGAGACGGCGATGTCATAACTTTCAATTTCAAAAGCCAGCCAGATGTTATCCCACGTGAAGCAGTCGGTTTTGTAAGTAAAGATGCTTTCAACCTCGGCCCACGCCACCCGGCCCGATGTGCCGTCACGCTGACGCCAGATGAATCCGTCATCGCAGAGCTGAACCTGACTGATT
>CAYWDW010000012.1:0-5432 GCA_964457105.1 uncultured Heliobacteriaceae bacterium | reverse complement strand
GTCCGCGAGTGCGTGCCGTGTGCTTTCAGCCTTGCGCTCATCTCGGCGGCGATGCGTTCGCAGTTGTCAGTGGCCAGGGCAATCATCGTCGAACCAGCGCCGCTGATGGCCACGCCGAGCAGGCCCGGATGTCTGCCGGGTTCGTCGTTCATCTTCAGCACGTCTTCAAGGCCCGGCCCGAGCGGGGCGCGGTAAGGCTGATGCAGACTGTCGCGCAGGGCCTCGCCAATCAGGTCGAAACGGCGTTCGCTGATCGCGGCCTGCAGCAGCGCGGCGCGCTGAATGTTGTAAATCGCGCTTGTGATCGGCAGCAGCCGGGGCAGCGCGGCGCGCATCTTTGCCGTTTCCATTTCAAAATCGGGGATGGCCGCAATCACCCTGATTTCATCAGGCCAGCGGCGTTTGACGGCCAGCAGGTGCAGAAATTCATCATCAGGATTTCTGACCACGCAGGTCACCACCAGCCCGCCCAGACGACACGGCGCCAGGTTGTCGCCGTGATCTTCGTAATGCATCGCGTAGCCGAAAAAATCTGCTTCAGACAACTGCTCGCCGCTCAGGGCTTCGTAAACTGAAATGCCGGCGATGATCGCGCAACTGCTGCTGCCGAGACCGCGCGCCACAGGGATTTCGTTATGGACGAGCAGCCGCGCCCCCGGCAGATGTCTGCGTCGGCGATGCGCGACAAAACTGGCGACCTTTACCATCAGGTTCGATTCATCACGCGGCATCTGCGCGGCGCCTTCGCCCGACGGCACAACTTCAAAGCCGCTCTCCCGCGCTTCGACCGTCACGCGCAGGTAAAGCGACAGGGCCAGCCCGCAGGTGTCAAAGCTCGCGCCAAGATTGGAAGTGGAACAGGGAACGACAATTTCAGTCATTATGATTGCAGATTTGCGATTGCAGAGTGCAGATTGAGTTTGCCTGGACGGGGCTGTGCTTGGCAGGTCACTTTCTGTTTCCTCTGGTTGTATTGATTGAAGAGACGCTGATGGCCACAAGCTGACTGGCTTCATCCAGCAAAGCTGCCACTTTCTGCTCAGTTGTCATGCCGGATTCAACCAGCAACTCCATCCAGAACGCTGACTCATCGGCTTCCTCCAGGACGATTCCCATTTTGGCAATAAAGTCAGCCTGTGATCTGGCGCGACAGGCTGCCCGGTAATTCGCTCCGACAGATGTTCCCGAACGAAGAAGCTGATTGCCGATGACCTGACCGGCGCGATTGTCGGGCAGGCTTTCAACCAGCCGGATTATTCGCAAGGCGAACGATTTGGTTCGCTGTTTGAGGTCATCAGCATTCATGGGGTGAACTCCCGTGCAGATAAGATGTTTCAGCAATCTGCACTCTTAAATCTGCATTCTGCAATCATCACGCTCCGATGTAGCGGGCATAGAGTGATCGGGCCAGCGCCGGATCAGCCGTGCCTTTGATAATACTGCGCGCATCAGGAAAGACAGTGATCTCAAATTCGCCTGTGGGTTCCCTGACAATCAGCTTCAGCAGGTGGCGATTGTAGCTTACTTCGCCGCTCGCGCGCAGTCTTTCTGCCAGGCGGCTGAAATCGAGCTGCGTGCTGCGGGGCGGCGCAATCTGCACGGCGTTGCGCCCGCACAGCGTCATCAGCATCTGCCCGCCGCGCACGTTCAGAAAGTCAAAAATGCCCTGCCCGCAGGCGCGACAGTCGCTCGCGCTGTCTGAGCGTCGAATGCCCGCGATGGCAATCTGCCTGATCTGATTTTCCCAGAGATCGAATTGCAGCAGTTTGCCGTGCAGCTTGTCGAACTGTCCGGTCAGCAGCTTCAGCGTTTCAGTCACCTGCCACGCTGACACGGTGGCGATGACGGGCAGGATGACTCCGGCAGTGTCGCAGGTCGGCGTCGTGCCGGGCGCGGGCGCTTCGGCAAACACGCAGCGCAGACACGGCGTCACGCCCGGCCTGATCGTCATCTGCACGCCGTAAGCGCCGACCGCCGCGCCGTAGACCCAGGGCTTGCCGAGCTTCACGGCGGTGTCATTCAGCAGATACCTGATTTCAAAATTGTCAGTGCCATCAAGCACGACATCGGCATCCGCAATCAGTTCTTCGATGTTGGTGTAATTGACATCGGTCACGACGGGTTCGGCTGCGATTTCAGAATTGATGCGGCTGATGCGCTCGGCGGCGGCAACGGCTTTGGGCAGGCGGTCGCTGACATCGCGTTCCTCAAACATAATCTGGCGTTGCAGGTTGGACTCTTCGATAAAGTCGCGGTCAATGAGGCGCAGCCTGCCGACGCCTGCGCGGGCGAGCATTTCAGCGTGCATTGCGCCAAGTGCGCCGCAGCCGATGATGACCGCGTGGCTCTCACGCAGTCGCTGTTGTCCTGTGCTGCCGATGCCGGAGAAGAGAACCTGGCGGGAATAACGATCAGAGGACATTGCAGAATCGAGATTGCAGATTGCAGATTGCAGATTGCGCGATGATGCGTCTGCGGCTTCAGACAAATCTGCAATCTGCAATCGCAAATCTGCAATCTGCCCTTACCTGGTGGTGCGAATCAGAATTTCGGTGCCGCGTTCGAGTTTGACCTTGTTGGTGCCGGTGATGAAGACCGAGCCGGCGCCGGCGGCGCCGCCCACGGCGGCGCCAATCGCCGCGCCCTTGCCGCCGCCGGCAATCGCGCCGATCACCGCGCCGATGGCCGCGCCACCGGCTGAACGCTTGACGGTGGTCGAACCCTGGCCGCCTGATTTGACGTTGCCTTCTTCGTCAACATCTTTGGCCGACTTTTCGCCGTAAACCCGGCTGACCTGCGCGGCCATATTGGCGCTTTCGCCGCTGGTCAGCGTGATTTTGTCGAATTCCAGCGCCAGCGCCGTCTGGCCTTTGAACTTGCCGGACTGTTTGATCGCGGCCACGTGGCCATACACGGTCGCGCCTTCATATTTGCTCGGCGTCAGCACGGTCGCGGTGAAGGTGTCGCCGTTCTTCGATTCTTTGGTGTTGACTTCTGTTTCAAGACGAATTTTCAGATCAGTTCCGACCGGCACGTGAAAGGCCGCGGGCGCAGCGGTGGCGGCGCGCCTGACGGTGCGGCGCTTTTTGCGAGTCTGCGCTTCAGTGCTTTCGGCAAAGCCCAGCGCTGCGAGCAGCAGCGCGGCGATCATCAAATGTGCGGTCAGATGGTAAGAACGATGGCTCGACGCTTTCATAAATCCTCCTGTTTTTTTTGAGTCAATCTCGCGTTGATATGCGGGGGAAAAGCAGTCAGCAACGGCAGAGTAACAAATCCACCAGAGTGGGTAAAGGCAGGGCCGGGGGCAGACAGGGCCGTTCAGGATTCGCTCACGGGTCTGATTCTGCCGCCAGGCAGCACCTGAAAATCAGTGCCGCGCCACTGAATTTCATCGCCGATGAAACTCGCCGCCCAGACGCCGAAGCCGATCAGGTCGCGCAGCGGAACGAGCAGCAGGTTGCGTGCCAGCACGCGATCACCCAGCGCCACCGCGCCAAAACACCACGCCACCAGCAGCCTGATGACGAGCGTCAGCGCCAGCAGCGCCCACGCCACAACTGAAAATTTCAGCGCCGCCGCGAGCAGCAGCGAGGTCGCCGTGCCGTAAGTCAGAATCAGTCCGGCATAACCCTTTGGTCGTGAAATGCGCGTGGACCGGCCCCAGCGCAACTGATGCCTGAGCATCGTTGCAAATGTTTCCCGGCCCGCAACGTGTTCGACCACGTAATCAGACAGTACGACCTCAAAGCCCGCCGCCGCGACGTAATTGCCCAGCAGAAAATCATCGGCCAGATAATCAGCCACCGCGTGAAAGCCGCCGATTTTCTCAAGCAGCGCGCGCCGCACAAGAATCGTCGAACCGAGCGCGAATTTGATGCCTTCAAGCGCGCGCGCCGTCACGACTTCAGGCGCGAAGGTTGACGAGATGCCGATGTTTTCAAGCAGCGCGGCAGGCGTGCGCGCTTCGGCGCCGCGATACAGACACGTCACCATCCCGACGCCCGGCTGCTGCATCGGCGCGATCACGCGGCGCAGGTAATCAGGCCCGACGCGTATGTCGCTGTCCACGATAATCAGATAATCGTGCGCCACACGGGCAGACATATTCTGAAGATTTGACACCTTCGCGTTGTAACCAATCTCAGCCGGAGAGATCACCAGTTCAATCTGAAGCGCCGGGAAGTCGGCCTGCAGCTTTCTGATGACGGCTACTGCCGGGTCGCTTTCATCGCGCACGCCGAAGACCAGTTGAAAGGCGGGATAATCCTGTCGGCAGAAGCTCGCAAAGTTTCGGTAAGTATGTTCGTCCGCGCCGCGCACCGGAATCATAATCGTCACGGGCGGCGCGAAAGCAGTGCCGAGCGCGCGCTGCCGCCGCCGGTCACGCGCCCATAACCAGCCGGCCACCAGCGAAATTCCATAAAAGACATTCGCCGCAAGCACACAGATCAGCAGCACGGCGCGCAGCGCGATCAGCATCCAGTCGGCCAGTGAACCAGGCAAGCCTTCAGGATGCAGCACAGAAAAAAGTGAAGGGAGCAGCTTTGGCACTGAAGAAATAAAGGCCGCTTCGATTTCGCGCGGCAGCAGCACGATCATCACGCCGCACATCACGGTCAGCGTACCGGACCAGCGCGCCGCCGAGATTTTTTCTTTCAGCAGCAGCCGGGCACCAATAGTGTTGGTCAGGTAAGTCACCGCTGTGAGCGGAATGACGAAGCTCAGATCGGCGTAGCTGAGCAGGCTGAGAAACGAGAAAAACGAAATCGCCAGGCAGCCCACACAGGCCAGCAGCCAGCGATTGCGCGCCATCCGCCCGATGGCGCCAGCAAGTTCGCGGGGCCGGAATGAAACATCACCGACCTCTTTCATGCCTTTGGCCGAAAGGATTTCACCAAGCGAACTGAAGACGATCAGCGCCGACATCAGCAGAAAGGTTTTCATGCCGCCTTCACCTCTGCGGCCTGTTGTTCAGTCGTGCGCTGTTCGGTGCGCGAAACGATCATCACGCCGAGGCAGATCAGCGTTGTGCCGATCCACCGCGCCGCCGTCACCTGTTCGCCGAGCAGATATTTCGACATCGCGGCATTGACGACATAACCAAAGGCCGAGAGCGGCACGACATAAGTCAGATCGGCCCACGACAGCGCCGCCAGATTGAGCAGAAAGAAGACGAGCAGAATGCCGATGCCGAGCCAGATCAGCGGCGTCGAAAAAATCTGCACGCCGACCGCCAGCAACTGCGCCGGATCAAGCGTGCTGACCTCGCCGATTGATTTCATGCCTCTGGTCAGACAGACATCGCCCAGGCACTGACAGATGATGGCAATAAAAATGACGAGCAGCGTTTTCATAAAACATTGTCGGCGCTTACAGGGCAATGGCATTGAATTAAGGAAAAAAGGGCCGTCCCCTGGAGCGCGGGCAGCCTG
>CAYWDW010000011.1:0-20281 GCA_964457105.1 uncultured Heliobacteriaceae bacterium | reverse complement strand
AATTCGCCACGCAGTGCGTGACTTTTTTCAAAAGTCAGAAAGAACTGGCGCATGTATTTCAGATTGGTGAGCGTGAATCCCTTGCCATAATCCGCCGTCAATCGCTCAGACAGCGATTCAATCAATCGCTCGCCGTAATCAGCGCGCGACTTTCCTTTCTGTTCCTGCTCGACGATGGCCTGCCCGATCAGCCAGTAGGCGCGCACCATTTCGGTATTGACGCTGCGGGCGGAGCGCAGGCGCGACTGTTCGAGAATCTCGCGGACGCGCTGGTAAAGTCTGCGAGCCGCGGGTGAATTGTCAGAGAACGATGGTGCGGTTCGCCTTGCACGCACGAGCGCGGTCTGCTTTTTCGGCTTCGCTTTCATCGGAGTTGTAAGGTTATGCGCTTTACTGCTCGCAGTTCAGTACGTGAATTTCACCGAGACGAAAGTCGCCCACAGCGGCGGGCGACCCGCGCCACAACCCTGTGGTGTGCCGTTGCAGTTGGAACTGTAAATGTCGGTGAAGCCCCGGCCCGGCAACAGTCCGGTCACGCCGCCCGTGATGATGATGTTTTCGGTCAGCGGCGGACGATAGATCAAGCCGAGGCCGAGATCGTGCCCGATTTCGTGGCGAATCTTCGGCTGAAACAGCACCAGTTCGAGCGGTTCAGTGCGATTGAAGCGCAGGTAGTTGTAATTCAGAAAGCCGCGCAGTTTCGGCGTAAGGTCAGCGTCAAGGCCGAGGTTGTAAATCGTCAGACCCGGATTGACGAAATTCGACTGACCCTCAACCTTGCTGCTGCGCAGGCTTGGAATCAGGCTGTGCGGTTCAACCAGCGCCACGCCGGTCTGCGTCAGGCGAATGCCCTGCGAACTCCAGAAGCTGAATTTGCCGCCCGCGAAATTTGAATTGTCGAAGATCGAATCAAAGCCCCGCGCCGTGCCGTCGGTCGGCCTGGCATCGCCGGAAGCATAAAAGACCGAGCCGCGCAACCGCAGCCAGTCGCGGTCAACCGAGACTTCGGCGGCAGCCATCTGCGCGTTGATGTGCGTGGCGCGACCGGCAATCGGGTTGCGCGTGTCGCGGCCCAGCACTTCATACAAAGCGTGCGTGATGTTGAGGCGCCCGAAATGCCCGTCGCCCGTCCAGCCCAGATAACCCGTGCGGACGTGATGCGGCGCGACATCGCCGATTTTCGCGGGCCGCACCAGAAAGCCGTTTTCATCGTAATGCACGCTCGGCTGATCGGTGTTGTAATGCAGGCTCAGTTGCGCCGTGTAGCCTTTGACAAAAGTATCCTGCCGATAGAGATTCGCAATCCAGACTTTCTGCCTGCGGAATTCAATGTCGCGGAAGTTGATCAGGTTAAGTTCGCTGTTGGTTTCCTTCTCCAGCAGGTTGAAGTAGGCCACATTGAACTGATAGCGGTTTGACTGGTAATTGCCGAACAATCTGACGCCGAGGTTCGCATCATTGAAAATGAAGCCGCGAAAATCCGAATTGAACTGCTGCACGCCGACGCGCACCGAAGTCGTATCGAAAGCGGGCGAGCGGCCTTTCACGCTGCCTTTGCCGCGCAGGAACGGAAAGATTTTCGTCGTGTCGCCGAGGCGCATTTCATAGGACATCTCTTCAAAGCCGACAAAGCCGTCCAGCCGCGTTTTGCCCTCGCGCACGTCAATGTTGACGATGCCGTTTTCGCGCGTGCGCAGGTAATTGATATTGAGCACCGGCGTGATGTGCAGCCGCCAGTCAGCCGGTTTGAATGAAGTGTCGCCGTGAAAGAGATCGAACGAAAAGAAGAAATTCTGATTGAAAAATTCCTGCCGCCCGCGCCCGAAAAATTCAAAGCTGCCCGGATTCTGACTGCTCACGTCCTGCGGCACGGGCAGGCGGCGCAGCACGAGCTTGCTTTCGCTCGCCAGGGTCACGTTCAGAAAAACGTGCTGCCCGATGATCGGATAATCGCCCTTGAGGACATTCTGGCGATAGGGATTGAGAATGCTGCCGCGCACGTAACGCGGGTCTGACGGGAAGCCGAGGCGCCAGCGGTCTTTGATGACGCGGTAATCGCCATCTCCCGGCGTGTTTTCATCCCTTGACGGCCCGGCAGCGCCGAGCGGACGGTCAGGGGTTTTGAACGGCTCTTTTTTCTCCGGCGTCTGTTTGCTTTTGTCCGGCGTCTGAGCCGCAGCTTTTTTCTGATCGGCCTGGGCCGCAGGCGCTGAGGTTGCCGGGTCTGCCGGAACTTTACCGGGCAGTTCAGAGGCCGGTTGAGCAGGCGCATTCTGCGCCGATGCAGCAATCGCACCGGTCAG
Source organism: uncultured Heliobacteriaceae bacterium (assembly GCA_964457105.1). GTDB lineage: Bacteria > Acidobacteriota > Blastocatellia > RBC074 > RBC074 > DASRDU01. The sequence goes on along the minus strand of CAYWDW010000011.1, from coordinate 17,978 downwards.
CAGAAAGACAAGCGCAAGAGTGAAGGCCAGGCTTCGCAAAGTGGTCTCCTCCACAGATCAGCAGGTGATCAGAATCAGGCCAGACCGCACAGCGACAGCGATCCTGTCGCAACGGGGAGCGGAAGCGGCACAGGTGACTCAAAAGATCAGCGGGTGAAAACAGGAACCGAATTGAATCAATTCAGAGTGCGACGAGCGATGGGGCAAGCAATAAACGGTGCAGGCGCCGGATGGTGCAACTGCGCAGCACCTTTGAATACCAGTCTCGCGGCAGGTCAGCGATGAGATACGGCCTTTGGTCGGGGAGGCCTGCTGACTCTGACGGCTGCTGTTCAAATCAAATCCGGCGCTGCCGGATCGGGGCTTGTCAATCGGTTGTGAATGTAAAAGCAGCCGGTGAAATGGCGCGGGCTTGATAGCACATCAGTTCTTGCGAAGTCAATCACCTCGTCGCAAGTCGCGGGCGGCGGCTGAGCTTCGGCTACAGTTCAAACGACGGATCAGCCGCGCGATATTCATCAAGCTTGCGGTGCAGCGTGCGACGGTCGCAGCCCAGCATTTCAGCCGCGCGTGATTTGTTGCCGCCTGTCAGCCGCAGCGTTTCAAGGATGTATTCCTTTTCCAGTTCCGGTAGCGTCAGCCGCCGTTCGCGGGCGCGGGCGAGCAGCGCCGCCGTCTGCCCGCTCAACCGCACGCGCTCCGGCAGATCATCCGGCGTAAGTGACGGCCCTTCGGCCAGGGCCACGGCGCGCGCCAGGGCGTTTTCCAGTTCACGCACATTGCCCGGCCAGGCATAAGCCGTCAGCACGGCCAGGGCTTCAGGCGTGACGCTCAGCGCCGGTTGTCGTGACGTTTCAGCCGCCTTGTGCAAAAAGTGTTCGACCAGCAGCGGAATGTCAAAGGGACGTTCGCGCAGCGGCGGAATGTGCAGGTGAATGACGTTGAGCCGCCAGTAAAGATCTTCACGAAAGCGATTCTCGCGGACTTCCTTTTCCAGATCGTGATTGGTCGCCGCCACCACGCGCACACTGATTTCACGCTCGCGGTCAGCCCCGACGCGGCGCACTGTGCCTTCCTGCAACACGCGCAGCAGTTTCGGCTGCACCGGCAGCGGCAATTCACCGACTTCATCCAGAAACAGCGTCCCGCCGTCGGCGGCTTCAAACAGTCCGGCGCGCGCCTGCCTGGCTCCGGTGAAAGCCTGGCCGGTATGGCCGAACAGTTCGGCTTCAATCAGTTCAGCCGGAATCGCCGCGCAGTTGACCGGGACGAACGCGCCGCTGCGGCCTGACATTTCGTGAATCGCGCGGGCGACGAGTTCCTTGCCGGTGCCCGATTCGCCGGTGACCAGCACGGTGCTGGCGCTGCGGGCGGCGCGGGCAATCAGGCGGTACAGCTCCTGCATCGGGCGTGACGCGCCGATCAGTCGCGCCGGAGCGACAGGCATTTCGCGCCGCAACCGCGCCTGTTCGCGCTGCGGAGCGCTTTGCTCAAGGGCGCTCGCCACCACGCGCAGCAGTTCAGCGGTGGCGAATGGTTTGGTCAGATATTGAAAGGCTCCGGCCTTGACCATCTCGACCGCCTGCTCGACCGAACCGAAAGCCGTGATGACGATGACGGGCGATTCAGGCCGTTTTGAGCGCATCGCTTCAAGCAGTTTGTCGCCGGTCAGGCCTGGCAGGCGCACGTCCGTCAGCAGCAGGTCCATCGTTTCGCGTGCGCGTTCGATGTGCGCAAGCGCCGCGCGGCCATCAACGGCGGCCACGGTTTCATATCCGGCGTCCTCCAGATCATCCTGGAGCAGGTCGCGCAGATCGGCGTCATCTTCAGCAATCAGCAGTCTGGCTTTCATCATTGTGCTGGTCCGTCAGGTTCATTCATCCGGGGCAGATAAACCACAAAAGCGGCTCCGCCTTCCGGGTTGTTGGCGGCTTCAATCCAGCCGCCGTGTTCTTCAATGATGCGACTTGAAACGGCGAGGCCGAGGCCGGTGCCCTGCCCGATTTCGCTGGTCGTAAAGAACGGGTCGAAGATTTTATTGAGATGCTCCGGCGCAATGCCGTCGCCATTGTCAGACACGCACACCGCTACCACGTCACGCCCGTCTCTGACCGCTGCGGCGTTGAATTCAACGCGCAGCCGTTTGTGCATCTGACGGCTTGCTGCCAGCGCCTGCACGCCGTTCTGACAGATATTCAGAAAGACCTGGTGCAGCAGGTCGGCATCGGCTTCGACCGTCAGACTGTCAGCTTTCAGATTCTCAACCGGGCCGGTCTGCAGCTCAATCCCGGCGCGCGCTGCCTGTGGTTCGATCATCTCAATGCAACCGGCCAGCAGGCGCGGCAGGTCCACCGGCTGTTTACGCAAATTGTAAGGCCGCGCGAGGTTGAGCAGTTGTCTGACGATGCGCGTGATGCGTTCGGCCTGAGTGCAGATGATCGTCAGGTTGCGCTGCCTGACATTGAGCGCCGCGTCCGCATGGTTGAGCAGTTGCCGCGCGCGCCCGTCAATGACCTGCAATGGCGCGCCCATTTCGTGCGCGACTCCGGCGGCCAGGCTGCCGATGGAAGCCAGCCTTTCACTGTGCCGCAGGCGACGCTCAAGGTTCAGCCGTTCCTCGGCTTCGCGCGCGGCGGCCAGCCGTTGTTCATTGAGCGAATCAGCCATGCGGTTGAACTGCCGCGCCAGAATCGTGAATTCGCCGCTGTGTCGCGGCACGGCCACCCGGTAACTGAGATCGCCGCGCCCGACCGCGAGCGCCCCGCGGAGCAGTTCCCTGACCGGTTGCGAAAGGCTGTAATGCGTCACGATCAGCACGACCAGAAAAATCGTCAATGCCAGCAGAATGGCTGTAATCATCGTATTGCGGCGCGTGCGGCGAATGTCAGCCCGGACAAACGAAATCGGCTGCGCGATTTCGAGCGCGCCGATAAATTCGCGCCCCAGCCGCAGCGGCGCAATGATTGAAAACACCTCCTCGCCATTGATGCTGCGCGTCAGTTCAATCTCCTGGCCGGTGGCCATGGCGCGTTGCGCCTCGCTGATGTGGCGGTCTTCGTCAGGCACAAAATCATTCGAGGCCATCGTCATCCGGCCTTCCCGGTCAAAGAGAAAAACCCCGTAGATGCGTGCGTTCTCGCGCAGCCGATTAATCAGCCGCTGCGCGTCGAGCGCGCGCCCGGTGGCATAGTCTTCTTCAAGCGCAATGCGCAGCGTGACCGCATGCGCCCGCACTTCATCCCTGGCCGCAGCTTCAAGTTCAGCGGCGCGCTGCCGCAGCATAAAGTAACTCGCCACAGCCAGCGTCAGGCTGACGGCCATCGTCAGCAACAGAATCAGTCGGGTCGTGATATTCATCGGGTGCCAGTTTCTCATCCGGTTCGCGCTTCTGCCAGACGGCCAGTTTTTCCTTGCCAGCACAGGCAGGCGCGTCTATATTCTCAGCCATTCATGCCCCAGCGTTGCTATTTTCGAAATCATCAGCACCACGCCGTCAGGCCGCCGTTGCACCGATGGCAGGAGTGCAGAAAACGATGAAGCCTGGCCTGTCCTGTCCCCGTATGGCGAGTCTTCATCGGCCTGTTTATTCCCGGCCTGTTGCTGTTTTACTGACCTTTTAATGATCTGAGCCGCGAAGCCTGATTTGCACCAGGGCCGTTCGCCAGGCTCCTGAACCGGCAAATTAATCGAGGTCTTCTGATGCCCACAGCGAAACAACCCGTTACTTTCCGGCTGCCGTTCAATCGTCCTGTCAGGATTGTTTCACTGCTTATTCTGTGCCCGCTGCTGCTCGCCGTCGCCGCGCTGCGCCCGACTTTCAGGGTTGAGGCCGACAATGTAACTCAGGTGGTCACGGTCAATGCCGCCAGCTATGCCTCGCCGCTCGCGCCCGGATCAATTGCCGCGGCCTTTGGCACCAGCCTCGCCTCGCGCACCGAAGTGGCCGAACATCTGCCGCTGCCGGACAGCCTGGCCGGAACTTCCGTGACGCTGATTGACAGCCACAATGTCGAGCATCCGGTGCAGTTGTTTTTTGTTTCAGCCGGACAGATCAATTACCTCGTCCCTGAAAACCTGCCGACCGGCACGGCGCAGGTCGTCGTCACGAACGGCGATGGCGTCGTGTCACGCGGCGAATTGCAGATTGCGCCCTGCTCGCCGGCAGTCTTCACTTTTCTGTCCAACGGGCGCGGCGTGCCGGTGGCGCTCTCGACCTATGACGGCATCGTCTATGACTCAGCCGTCAACAACGACGGTTCACCGCGCACCATCGAACTCGGCACGGTCTGGAAGCCGAATTACCTGGTGCTGTTCGGCACCGGCCTGCGACACGCACAGAACCTGAAGGTGCGCGTCGGCGGAGTTGAAGTCGCGCCGATGTATGCCGGGCCGCAGAACAGTTTTGCCGGACTCGATCAGGTCAACCTGCAGATTCCCTCGCACGCGCCAGGCGGCATCGTGGACGTGACGATCAGCGCCGACGGGATGATGAGCAACATCGTGCAGATGAAACTGGCCGGTGAAGCCACCGCCGGAGTCAATGACCTGTCAGCCGCCGATGTGCAGACCGTCATTGCTCAGGCCGTCACCAAAGCGCAGCAGGTCGGCCTGAAAGTCACGGTCGCCGTGACCGATCACGAAGGCAATGTACTCGGTGTTTTCAAGATGACCGGCGCGCGCAACGACATCCTGGTCGGCGCGCTGAAGGATTTCAATGGCAAAGCCAAACCGGCGCGCGGCGTGGCCGGTGGCGATGCGCTGGAAGGACAGCGGCTGCCGCTGGCTGGCGCGCCTGCGCCATTGAATGACGCCGCCGCGCTGGCCGCCATTTCAAAAGCGGGGACGGCTTCGTTTTTCAGCACGCAGGGCAATGCCTTCACGACGCGCACCGCGAGTTTCATCATTCAGGAACACTTTCCGCCGGGCATTGATTTCACGGGCGCAGGGCCGCTGTTTGGCGTGCAGTTTTCACAACTGCCGTGCAGCGATGTCAAGAAACCGAACCTGCCGCTGGGCCTGGCCGGTGATCCGGGCGGAGTCCCGCTTTATAAAAACGGCGTGGCCGCAGGCGGCGTCGGCATTGAAGGCGACGGCTTTTATGGCGCGGACCTCGATCCGACCGACCGCGACGTGCCGCCTGAGGAACTGATTGCCGTAGCGGCCACGCAGGGCTTTGAAGCGCCGCCTGACATTCGCGGCGATCAGATTCTGGCCGATGGCGTCAGGCTGCCGTTCGTCAATGCGCCGCAAACGGGCGTCCAGGCGGCGGCCTTTGCGACGCTGCCCGGCGCCGTCAATCCGCTGTTCCCGATTCGCGCTGCGCAGGCTTCGACCTTCAAGCCGCTCACGCTGGGCGGTGTGCCAGGCCGCGTTGATGTGTCGCGTTACTATCCTTTCCAGGGCAGCGCTTCAGCCGCACCTGTCAAACTGACGGCGAACGATGTCAACACCGTCATCACGCAGGCCGCGCAGCAGGCTTATCGCACGCGCGCCGCGATTCGCCGCCCGCTCGGTTCACCGGCAGAAGTCAACATTGCCGTCGTTGACACGAACGGCGTCGTGCTGGGCCTGTTCAGCACGATTGACGCGCCGATTTTCGGCTTCGATGTGGCCGCGCAGAAAGCGCGCACCGCGGCCTTTTACAGTGGTCCGGCTGCGGCCTCGGTGCTGCGCGCGGCGGAGGGTGGCAGGTTTGCGAAATACGTTGATGCCGCCGCCGCCGACAGTCTGAAGCTGGATGGCAGCGTGGCTTTCACCGACCGCGCGGGTGGTTTTCTGAGTCGTCCGCTCTTTCCTGACGGCATCAATGACACGCTCAACGGACCATTCTCAAAGCCCCTTGCTGAATGGAGTCCGTTCAATGACGGCCTGCAGGTTGATCTGGTGCTGACGGCGCTGGTGAATGTGCTGAGCGGCGCGCCGGCGCCGAGTTGCACGGCGATTCCGAGTCTGGCCAATGGCATTCAGATTTTTCCGGGCAGCGTGCCGCTTTATAAAAACGGCGTGCTGGTCGGCGCTGTCGGCATCAGCGGCGATGGCGTTGATCAGGACGACATCATTGCCTCAACCGGCAGCGTTGGCTTTGAAGCGCCTGCCAACATTCGCGCCGATCAGTTCTTCGTGCGCGGCGTCCGTTTGCCTTACGTGAAATTCCCGCGTCATCCCAATCTGTAGAGACCGGTGGCCAGGGGTTATGCAACGGCGGCTGGAGACGCTGCCGGAACTACGGTCACTGTTGTATAACCTCTGACCTCCGGCCTTTGCACGATTCGGGATTTCCGACCCCCGTTCCCTTTCTGCACGGTGCCTGGTCTGCCCCTTCCCGGCGGCAGACCGCACGGTGACTGTCGGTGTCTATGAAACGACTGATCGTCATTCTCTTTCTCGCCGGTGTGGCGGCCCTGCTTTATGCAGACAGGCTGTGGCCGCAGTCTTCGTTTGAAGCCCGCGCGCAGGGCAAAGGTCCGAAAAACAAATACGGCAGTTTCACGCACAAATCGCACATGGGCGACGTGAAGGTGCCAGGGACCGCGAAAACGCAGAAGCTCGATTGCGCCTCGTGTCACACGATCACCAGGGAAAAGCCGGATGTCGCCGCTTACCCGAACACAAAGCCGGGCGACAGCAAAACGCATTCGGCCTGCACCGACTGTCACGAATTCACCGGACGCCAGGCCGTCGTGAGCGGCGTGATGCCGGCCATGTGCCTGATCTGTCACAGCAGCAATGTGACTGCTTCGGCAGCGATGAAAAAGAACCTGCGCGGCTTTCCCAATCCGACCGTTGAAGTCTCGCAGTTCGGCGATGCCTTTTCGCACAAGACGCACAAGGATTATCTCGACAAATTCAACTGCAGCGAATGCCACACGCTGAACCAGGCGCCGGTGACGATTCTCGGCGCAAAGTTCAGCAAAGGCGAAGTCATGAGCAGTCCGGGTCATCCGGGCTGCTTCACCTGCCACTTTGACGAAAAGACCATCACGAAAAAAAGCCCGACCTTTGCGCTCAACTGTGTCGGCTGTCACGCTGATCTGAAACCAGCCAAAGGCAAAGCGCCTGATCCGGCAGTGCTCTTTTTCAAACGGCGCGTGGTCGAACCCGTCGCGCCCGCCAAACCTTTCAGCCACGAGGACCACAGCAGCGACGGCGCAGTCAAAGGCGTCAGCATCAACAACGGCGTCAGGGGCAAGGTCAGCAATCAGACGAAGGAATGTATGTCGTGCCACCTGACCGGAATGACGGCAGACAAGCGCGCCGACTTTTACTTCGATCCGAAAACGAAAACGGCACAGCCGGCCATCAACGGCTGCAAAGACTGCGCGCCCGTCAACGGCTGCCTGAACTGTCATCAGCGCAACACCAGCCAGAAAATTGAAGGCGCGGTAAAACTGGAAACATCGAAATGCACCTTCTGCCATTCGGTGCCGATGATGAAAGCCAAAGCTGCGAGCGGCCTGCCCCCGGCCAGTCACTTCGGCCAGGCGGCGGCCACTGCGACAACTCCGGCCACCCCGGCAAAGCCCGAAGTAAAACCGGAACCGAAGCCCGCAGCCAAACCCGAAGCCAGGCCCGCCGCGCCATCAAAGCCCGAAACAAAACCCGAAGTAAAAATCGAAACGAAACCCGCGCCCAAACCTGAACCGCCGAAGGAAACACCGAAACCTGAAACAAAGCCGGAACCAAAACCCGAAAACAAACCCGCGCCTGCCACGCCGGTTCAGAACACGCCCGCGCCCAAACCTGAACCGCCCAAACAGACGGCAGCACCCGCTGCGCCAGCCACTGCCGCGCCGACTGCTGTGCCTGCGGCGAAGTCGTCACAGCCGCTGCCGACGAAACTCAAACTTGGCGATCCGAACGAAAGCAAAATCTGGGGACAGGATGCCAAATGGGGCGTGGTTGATTTTGATCACACGACACACATCAAACCGTCCTATGCCGAACGCTGCGAAGTCTGCCACCACACCAACAAGGATGCGAAGGTCGAAATGGTGCCGAAGTGCATCACCTGCCATCTCGACAACGGCAATCCGAAAAATCCGAAAAGCAAAGGCGGCGACGAAGTTGATGTGAAGCTGGCCTATCACGGCGATCCGAACAACACCAGCAACAACGCCGGCTGCATCGTCTGTCATCAGCGCGCAAAGGAAACCAAACCCGACGCCAACGCGCCGACGAAATGTGCCGAATGCCACGCGCTCAAACAGGCGCAGTGGCTGCCCCGCTGGCCGCACCGCGCCGAAAAAATGATGGTGACACAGACCCGTGAATCGTGGTATCCACAGGCCCGCCAGGCCCGCTCCGGCAACAATCCTGCGGCATCGCTTTCGTGGTCAGCGAGATTAATGATGGCGGTTGTCCGGCTGGCGTCAGGATGGATGATCTGAAGACCATGCAAATTCAGACAATCAAATCGGCTCTGGTGACAGTCTGTGCGGTGTGGTGCCTTGCCGCCTTCGGTTTCAGCAGCCCGGCGACGCCACCGGCATCACCGTCACCGGCTCAGCCCGCCACTCAGCCCGCGCAGGATGACACGAAGTTTCTGCACAAGGATCACGCGGGCACGGTCAGAATTCCCGGCACTAATCAGACCCGCAATCTTTCCTGCGCTGACTGTCACGAACGGCAGGCTGATCTGACGATAGCGCAGGCGCAGGTTGCCACCACGAAGCGCAACGAACGGCTGCAACTGAAATTTCCTGGTCACAAGGCCTGCACCGAATGCCACATTCAGCAGTTCACCGCGCAGCCGCTCAAAACCTGCGTGATCTGTCACGACGCAGCGCAGCCGCTTAACACGCGCCCGCCGCAGCGCGACTTTCCGAAGCGGTCTGATTTCACTGCGCGCTTTGACGCGAAGCTGCACGAAACGCACGTCAGTTACCAACTGCCGGACGGCAAGGCGATGGATTGCAACTTCTGTCATCAGCCGCGCACGAAACCGGCGGCGCTCGGCATTGCGGTGCACAATGAATGTTTCGTCTGTCACGCGCCGGGCAGCAGCGATCAGAAAGCGGCGCAGAAATCCGGCTGCGCATCCTGCCACATGGCCACGACTGAAAGCGTCGTGCCGTTTTCGGCCAGCTACACGAGCCGCGCCTGGGGCGCACAGTTCACGCACAGGAAGCATGCCGGTGAGTTAGGCATTGCCTGCGCGCAGTGTCACACCATCTCAGGCGGCTACAATCAACCCGTGCCGACTTCGATCAGAACGAAACAGCATCTCAGCGCCAGCGAACGCAGCGGGCGCGGCTGTTTCAGTTGTCACGACGGCGGCGCACACAACGGGCGCACCGTGTTCAGCGGCGAGGATTTCAATTCGTGCGACAAATGTCATACGCGCCCGGACAAGAAGGTTTTTGCGATTCCCGGATAGGAATGTGAGAGTTGAGATTGCAGATTGCAGATTGCAGATTGTAATTGAGTTTGAAATCCCGGACTTTCCGACCGCCTCACCTGTCCAGCCCCTGTGTTAAGTAATCGCCGCGCCGATGGCCCTTCGGCGCGGGTTCAGCAACCGCAGCAGAAGTACGGCAGTTATGATTGAACTGATCTTTACCAAAGGGCCGCTGACCGGTGTGCGCTTCGCCATTGAAGCTGACACTATCAGCATCGGGCGATTGAATGAATGCGACATCGAACTGAATCAGCCGAATGTGTCGCGCCAGCATGCTTTCATCAAACGAGTCGGTGAAAGCCTCCAGATTATTGACAACAACAGCGGCAACGGCACCTTCGTCAACGGCAAACGGGTCAGGAACGCGGCGCTGCGCAACGGCGATGAAATTCGCATTGGCTCAAACACGCTCGTCGTGGATGTGCAGCCTGAAAAGATGACCGGGCAGGAGATCAAAGTCGCCAGGGTCAAAGCGTCGCAAAAGCCCACGCGGGCCGACAAGCTGTCGCGCTTCATCGTCAGCGACTGCACGAACGGCGCGCCACGCACAGCGGAATTCAGCAGCGAAAACCTGACCATCGGGCGCGGCGACAAATGCCGCCTGATCCTTGATGATCCTGAGATCTCGCGGCTGCACGCCACGATTTATCATCGGCAGGGCGGCTTCACGCTCAAGGATTCCGGCAGCGCCAACGGCACGCTGCTCAATGGCGAGCGCGTGATCGAGCGGCAACTTGCCAGCGGCGATCAGCTTGAAATGGGCCAGGCCGTCATTGACGTTGAAATCACGGGCGGGCTGCTGCGGCTGACCGTGACCAGCCGGGCCGCGAGTCCGGCCACAGGTCCGGCAGCCAGGCCATCGCGCCCGTTGCGCGCACCTGAAGCGGCGGAAAGAACAGCCATCAGAACGGCTGCGCCAGAGGTCCGGCCTCATTCAATCGTCCGCGTCCTGCTGACGGTGCTGGCGGTCGCGCTGCTGCTGCTCTTTGTCGGCAGAAATTACGCGGCGACCAGCAACTTGCCAGGGCAGGCGAATTTCGCGCAAGCTCATCACCCTGCCGCCGCTGACCAGCAGTCCGTGCCCGCACAAGGCACACCGTATTGACCCTCCTCCGGCTTCGGTTTACCTTAGCCGCAGGCTGACGGTGCGCCCGACTGCAAAGCTGACTGCCCCGGACCTCACTGCACCAGAAGTGCGAACGACAACTGACCGTTGGATTCTTCAGGAGAGATGCAAAGATGAAGTTGAAACTGATGATTGTGGCCTGTTTCGCGCTGGCGCTGGCGATCAGCGCCGTGCCCGCGATGCTGAAAATCAGGGCCGCCGGGGTGACTCAGGCGGCTGGTCAGAAGATGCCCGGCAAATACACCTTCCCTTCGGCAAAAGGCGAAAAGTGGGGGCCGGTGCCCTTCGATCACGATCAGCACAATGCCTTTTCAGACTGCCTCGTGTGCCACCACACCAATCAGAAAGATCTGACCCTTGAGAACTGGCAGGCGAACAAAGTCACTGAAAAGGTGCCGCTCTGCGCTGACTGCCACATGCACGACGAAGGCAATCCGAAAAATCCGAAAAACTCCGCCGGTGACGAACTGACGGCGAAGCTCGCCTATCACGCCAACTGCATTGATTGTCACAAGGGTGAAATCAGCGAACGAATGATGAAATTCGGCAAAGTCATCAAACAGGGTGAAGGCCCGACCAAATGCGCGGCCTGTCATCAGGTTAAGGAATAAGCAGCAGTGCCAGGTGAAAAGTGCAGCGTGAAACCAGGCTGAACGCCGGTTCGCACGCTGCATTTTCCACCTGGCGCTTTTCACGACGTTATGAACAAGGACAATATTCTTTACGGCATCATCGGCCTGCTCGCGGGCCTGATTATTGGTTATCTCGTGACTGACCGCATCAACACTGCGGCCCCGACGACGGCGCCGAGTGCCGGGGCGATGTCAGTTCCGCCCGGCGCAGCGCAACCCGGCGGCAGCCTGCCGGCAGATCATCCGCCGACAGGCGGAACCGCTGAACCGGTGGCTGGCGGTAATCAGCCTGAAGCGAGCAGCAGCGCGTCGCCCAATTCAGCCGGAGGAATAAAATGGAATCCGCCGTCGCGCTGGAAAGCCAGACCGAGTGATGGCATGCGTCTCGTGACTTATCTGATTCCGGCGGCGGGCAGTGACAGCGCAGGCGCGGAATGTCCGGTCTTTTATTTCGGAGAGGGCGGCGGCGGCGGCGTGCAGGCCAATATTGACCGCTGGATCGGGCAATTCAAGCAACCTGACGGGCGGGATTCAAAAGCGGTGGCGAAGCAGCGGAGTGAAACCATCAACGGGTTCAACGTGACCATCATTGATGTCACCGGAACCTTCTCCGGGGGCGGCATGACTGCCGATGGCGACAAGGCCGGTTACCGCCTGCTCGGCGCAATTGTCGAAGGCCCGCAGGGGCCGATCTTCTTCAAGCTGATCGGCCCGGCCAGCACCGTCGCCGCCGCGCAGGGTGATTTCCAGACGCTGCTCAAATCGCTGGCCAAAACGGCCTGAGGCCGGATCAGGTGTCGGCCCGGACCACCTGACCATCCGTCCTGCCAGGAGCTTTTCTGATGAAGGTTCGCATCGTTCCAAGTACGCGTGACGGGCGTCAGCAGTTGCTGACCTCTTACCTCATCAACGACACACTGGCGGTTGATGCGGGCGCGCTGGCGGTCGGCCTCAGTCTTGAGGAACAGTTGCGGCTGCGTTCGATCATCATCACACACACACATCTGGATCACATCATTTCGCTGCCGCTCTATATCACTGATCTGTTTGCTGAGCTGCGCGGGCCGGTGAATCTGTATGCGACCGCCGCTGATTTTGAGGCGCTGCGCACTTACATCTTCAATCCGCGCGTGTGGATTGACTGGTCAATTCTGAAAAACGAGCACACGGAACTGCTGGCGTGGCAGCCTTACGAATCGGGCCGGAGCTTCACGGTCGAAGGGTTAAGAATCACGCCGATTCCGGTGTCGCACACGGTGCTGACGCATGCGCTGCTGATTGAAGATGGCGAGAGCGCCGTGCTGTTTACTTCAGACACCGGCACGACTGAACGGGTCTGGCAGGTGGCCAATGACTGTCCGAAACTGCGCGCGGTGTATATTGATTTGTCGTTTCCGGCGGCGCTGACCGAACTGGGCCGGGTGTCAAAGCATCATTCCGTCACGACGCTGGTTGAGGAACTGGAACGGATCAATCCGGCAGCACAGGTTTATGGCATTCACCTGAAGCCAGCCTATCGTGAACAGATTATGGCCGAAGTCGCGGCGCTTGACCTGCCCCGGCTGGTGATTCCCGAAATCGGCAGGGATTACACTTTCTGAAAATATCATTCATCAGCCGCAGGGCCGATGAATGCTGACTGATTACTGAACTATGTTCATCTTTCGAGTACAGGCGCCGGGCGGCAGGCTTTTCGTCCATCAACTGACCAAAGGTGAAACCAGCATCGGGCGTGATCCGAAAAACGATCTGACGCTCGATGATCCGCGCGTGTCGCGCAATCACGCGGTGGTGCGCGTCACCACCGAGGGCGTCACGCTGACCGATCTCAACAGCGGCAACGGCACCTTCGTCAACGGGCAGCGCATCACGCAAGCCCGCCTCAATCACGACGATGCCATCAAAATCGGCGATTGTCGGCTGAGCTTCGTCAGCGAAGCGACCCGACCGCTGCCCGAACCGTCCGGCGAGGATTTGCGCCAAGTGCTGCAGAAAACGCCGGAAGAGATGATGATTTCCTCAGTGGCCAGCGACATCGGCACGTCCAGAGAAATGCCGCCGCTGACGCTGCGGCTGGAACTGGAAAAGAAGGAGCGCATTCTCGCGCTCTTTTATCAGCTCAGTCGCAAGCTGGGATCGGTTTTTTCGATTGAAGAAGTTTACGACCAGGTCTTTCAGATTCTGCTCGAAGTCACGCCGGCCTCGCGCGCCTTTATCTTCCGCCGCAACGAACAGGGCGAATTGCAGCAGGTCGCGGCGCGTTCGCGCGATGCCGGTGAAACCGGACAGCCGCTGCCGATCAGCAAAACCATCTTTGCCAAAGTGGCCCGCGAACGTGTCTCAGTGCTGCTTGAAAACACGCAGCGCGACGCGCAGGGCGGCCCGTCACACAGCATTCTGCTCAGTCAGATTCATTCCGTCATGGCCGCACCGATCACCGGGCGCAAGGGACTGCTCGGTGTGATTTATGCCGACCGGCAGGACGTGCTCGAAACGTTTTCATCTGACGATCTTGACCTGCTCAATGCAGTCGCTGTGCAGATGGGCATTGCGATTGACACCGTCATCACGCACGAGCGACTGCAGAAAGAGGCGCAGGCCCGCGCCAATTACGAACGCTTTCTGCCGCAGCAGATTGTGGATGACATTCTGCGCTCGCCCGAAAAAGTGAAACTGGGCGGCGTGCGTCAGATCGTGACGGCGCTCTTTGCCGATGTGCGCGGGTTTACGACGCTCTCTGAAAGCAGCAGCCCGGAGATGATCGTCAACCTGCTCAATCGTTATTTCACGCTGACCAGCGAACTCATCTTCCGGCACGGCGGCACGCTGGATAAATACATCGGCGACGGGATGCTCGCACTCTTCGGGGCGCCTTACGCCAGCGAGCGCGATCCGGTCAAAGCCGTGCGCGCCGCCATTGATATGCAGCGCGCCCTGATCGAATTCAACCAGGAACTCGATGAATTGCAACTGCCCAGGATCGCCATTGGCATCGGCATTAACACCGGCCCGGCCATTGTCGGTTACATCGGCTCGGAAAACCGGCTTGATTACACCGCCATTGGCGACACAATCAACACGGCGGCGCGCCTGGAAAGCAATGCCAGACCGGGTCAGATCATTGTCAGCGAATCCACGATGCAGGCGATGGACGAAAGCTTCACGGTCAACCCGCTTGACACCATCAAATTGAAAGGCAAAGCCGAAAACCTGAGGATTTTTGAAGTGGCCTGGAAAAGATGAAGTCAGCCTCAGTCAGCCGCTCAGACCGGCTTCGTCTTTGTGCACAACGCCGCTATGCCGGCCTGTCGGATTCGGCTATAATTCCCGGCGGTCGGCAATTATAGCGATTTTCAATTGCGTGCGCCCGGGACAGTACAGGGAGCGGTAGCGACCTGGTGCCGTTGAAGGCGTACCCTCGGAGGCACCAGGTCGCTACCGCTCCCTGTACTGTCCCGGGCGCAGGTCGCACGCATCAGCAAACCGCTATAAGCAGTATCCCGCCCCCTCGTTCAGTAATGAAAATGCAGTAAGCCATGCTTGAACCCCTGCCGGACAGATTCCTGTTCGGTTTGTTTCTGAAGCTGGCCCGCACCTCTCCAACCCGAGGTCCGACGTGGCAAAGGTTCTGGTCGTAGATGACATCGTGGGAATTCGCAGCATGCTCACCCATGCGCTGGATGACGCACACCAGGTCAGCCAGGCCACCAACGGGCAGGAAGCCGTGCGCCTGGCCGAAGCTGAACGGCCTGATGTCATCATTATGGATCTGGATATGCCGGTCATGGACGGCGTCGAAGCCACCCGCCTGATTAAAACCAGCCCGCACCTGGCCGGGATCAGGGTGGTCGCCATTACCGGACAATACAACAGCGAGCGCTCCCGCCAGGTGCGGGGCTGGTGTGATGCCTTTATCGAAAAACCCTTCCGCCTGGCCGAACTCCGTGAAACGGTCGAACGCCTGATCGCGCAGCCGCGTCCTGACAGCAACGGCATCAGTGGTTGACCTCCTTCGATCCAGCCCCTATAATCTGCGGCTTTCTGTGACGAGAAAAAATGGAGGTGTCTATACAGTGGCATATGCAATCATCCGCACGGGCGGCAAACAATTTCGCGTGAGCGCTGGCGATGTCCTGCACATCCCTTCACTGGCTGATAAAAACGCTGGTGACGCGGTTGAATTCGAGGTCCTCGCCGCAGGTGACGACAACAGCACCCGGATCGGCAGCCCGCTGCTCGAAGGCGCCAAAGTCACCGGCACCGTCGTCAAAAACGGGCGCGCACCGAAGATCATCGTTTTCAAATTCAAACGTCGCAAACAGTTCAAGCGCAAGAAGGGTCATCGTCAGGGTTTCACGACCGTGAAAATTGACTCTGTCGCTTAACTCCCGGCGCGACCGGTTATTCGAGGAATTTCAGTTATGGCACATAAGAAAGGCGTAGGCAGTTCGCGCAACGGGCGCGATTCACACGCGCAGCGACTCGGCGTCAAACGCTTCGGCGGTCAGGTTGTGACCGGCGGCTCGATTCTGGTGCGTCAGCGCGGCACCCGCTTCAAGCCCGGCAACAACGTCGGCATCGGCAGCGATGACACGCTGTATGCCAGGGTTGACGGCATCGTTAAGTTTGAGGATCGTGGGCGCAAGGGCCGCTTTATCAGCGTCTATCCTGCACCGCAGGTCGCAGTGGCCGGTAATCAGCCTCAGTGAGAAACGAATCCTTCACTGACCACTGACCACCATGTTTATTGACCGCGCGAAAATTCACGTTCGGGGCGGCAACGGCGGCAACGGCGTGACGGCTTTCCGCCGTGAGAAATTCGTGCCGCGCGGCGGGCCTTCGGGCGGCGATGGCGGGCGCGGCGGCTCGGTTTACATTGAAGCCACCGAAGGTCTGAACACGCTGCTTCACTTCCGCTACAACCCGGAATATGAAGCCGAACGCGGCGGGCACGGTGAAGGCTCAAAGAAGCACGGCGCTGACGGCCAGGATGTGGTCGTTCAGATCCCGGTCGGGACGGTGGTGATGGACGAAGTGACCGGCGAAGTCATTCACGATTTCACGCAGGCTGGTGAGCGCATCCGCATTGCCGCCGGCGGGCGCGGCGGGCGCGGCAACGCGCAGTTTGCGACCTCGACCAACAGAGCGCCGCGCCGTCACGAAGCAGGCCGGACGGCTGAGGAACGCTGGCTCGTGCTGGAACTGAAGCTGATCGCCGATGTGGGGCTGGTGGGTCTGCCGAATGCCGGGAAATCAACGCTCATTTCGCGCATCTCGGCGGCGCGTCCGAAGATTGCCGACTATCCCTTCACCACCCTTGAGCCGCACCTCGGCGTCGTTGATCTGGGCGATTACAAATCCTTCGTCGTGGCCGACATTCCCGGCCTGATTGAAGGCGCGCACGCAGGGGCCGGACTGGGCGACCGCTTTCTGCGGCACGTCGAGAGAACCAAACTGCTGCTGCATCTGGTTGACGTTTCCGGCCTGGCGGCTGACCCGATTGAGGATTACCGGACCATCACCCGCGAACTGGCCGCCTACAGCCCGGAAGTCGCCGACAAGCCAAAGATCGTCGTCGCCACCAAAATTGATGCGCTCGATGACGCTGAACGGCTGCGCGAATTTGAGCAGTTCTGCCACGCCGAAGGGCTGGAGTTCCTGGCCATCTCAGCGGCGACGGGCACGGGCCTGAAGGAACTGCTTTATGCGGTCGAACGCCGGTTGAATGAACTGGCTGAAGCTGAAAAGGCCGCGCGCCACGAGACACCCGACTTTACTGAGTCCGACACTCAACCTCCCCTGACAACTTCGGCTGCGGGACTGCATCGCGGCCCTGGTCTTTGACTGTAAGCCAATGAATGCGAGGGAAAGACGTTTGCAGCGCATCGGAATTTACGGCGGCACGTTTGACCCGCTTCACGACGGTCATCTGAAAGTCGCTGCCGCCATCATTGAGGCCTTCGCCCTGGATCAGTTGCTGCTGGTTCCGGCCTTCGTGCCGCCGCACAAGCGCACACAGGCGATCAGTTCGCCGTATCATCGCTTTGCGATGATGGCGCTGGCCACGGCGCCATCCGACGTGATGCGACTCTCGACCATCGAACTTGAAGCGCCGGAACATCCCTGGACGGTGATGACGCTGAGCCGCCTGCAACAGCAGCATCCGTCGGCGCAGTTGTTCTTTCTGATGGGCGCGGATTCATTCGCTGACATTACAACCTGGCGCGAATATGAACGGCTGATGAATGAATATCACATCATCGTGGCGCTGCGTCCGGGCTATGAAAGCGCGGGCGCGATTGAGGCCCATCTGCCACCGTCGCTGCAATCAAGGGTGACTGACCTGCGGGGCGGCAGGCTCCCTGATGAATCGCTGTTTCGTGAAGCCCGCACCTGGCTGACCGATTACGTCGAAGTTGATGTTTCATCGAGCGAGATTCGTGAAGCCGCGCGGCAGGGGCGCCCGGTTGATAATTTCGTGCCGCCGATTGTGGCCCGCTACATTGAAAAATACCGGCTCTATCAACAGAGCGCATAAGCAGTGGGAAGGAATTGATGACTGAAGTTCTGCAAAATCAGGAAGCGGCTGAAGTGAATCAGCACGCCGTAGCGCGGCAGCAGATCACGGACGAAGACCTGCTGGAACTGGTGCACACGGCGGCGCTGGCGGCTGACAGCAAAAAGGCAACCGGCATCGTCACGCTGCGGCTCGTCGAAATTACTTCGTTTACCGATTATTTCGTCATCTGCTCCGGCAATTCGTCACGCCAGGTGCAGGCGATTGCCGACGAAGTGACGGCCAGACTGCGCGAGCGCGGCGTCC
>CAYWDW010000010.1:0-20353 GCA_964457105.1 uncultured Heliobacteriaceae bacterium | reverse complement strand
TCTGCTGAATCAGATAATTCATAAACTGATTAGCCTCTTCCGCAATCCCGCGTTTCACCCAGAAAAGCGTCATTCCCGCATCAAAAGCGTTGAGAAGAAAAAGCGCTGCTGCCTGCTGCATGCTGATCACCTGGTAAAGAAATTGTTTGAATCACGGTGCGTGGGGACCGCGACCTGATACAGATACAGATTTATTGGGGAATGATTTCCAGCGCGTCTGTGACGAATCGCCGTTTTCGCAATGGTAAAAACGTCACGCGCGGTCATTGGTTCCGCATTGACGTTGGCGCGAGGCGTGGAATTAGCGCTGATTTGCGGCTATATTTACCTTTCAGCCTTTCTGCCACCGGACCGGCGGGCAGCAGGGGCGCCGTTTCACGATTGATTTGATGGCAGATTATTCACGAAGTTCCACCTCCTGATTGTTGATGACTGCTTCACAGACTCAGATCGAACAAATCCTGGCCGGTGACGTGCGGGCCGTGGCACGCGCCATTTCGCAGATTGAAAACGATGCGCCGCAGGCGACTGAGATTCTCAAGGCGCTGTTTCGTGAGACTGCCGGAAAGCAGAATCCGGGCGTGGTCATCGGGCTGACGGGCGCGCCGGGCGCGGGCAAATCATCGCTGGTTGACAAACTTGCGCTCCATTATCGCACGCTCGAAAAAAGCGTCGGCATTGTGGCGGTTGACCCGTCGAGTCCCTTTTCGGGGGGCGCGCTGCTCGGTGATCGCATTCGCATGCAGGCGCTTGCGACCGACCCGCAAGTCTTCATTCGTTCGATGGCCACGCGCGGCAACCTGGGCGGACTGGCGCGCGCGACGGTTGACGCGGTGTCGGTGCTGGAAGCCGCCGGTTACGACCGCGTGCTGGTTGAAACCGTCGGCGTCGGCCAGGACGAAGTGGATATTGTCAAAGCGGCTGATGTGTCGGTGGTTGTACTTGTGCCGGGGATGGGCGATGATATTCAGGCGATTAAGGCCGGGATTATGGAGATTGGTGACATCTTTGTCATCAACAAGGCCGAGCGCGAAGGCGTCGAGCGGACCGCACGGGAATTGATGATGCTGCTTGAAATGACGGCGCGGCCTGACGGCTGGCACCCTCCGATAGTCCGAACCACAGCCACTGAAAATCTTGGAATTGCCGAATTCGCTGCGGCCATCGAAAGCTATGTGGCTTTTCGCCGTCAGAATCAGGCCGCGTTCGAGCGTCGCCAGGCGGTGGCTGAAACCAGGATTCTGGAACTGTTGCGTGAGCGGCTGCTCAGGCTGGCGCTGAGCGCCTCATTGCCGGGCGAAACGCTTCAGGAACTGGCCGCTGAAGTCGCCACGCGGCAGCGCGACCCATACACCATCGTCGAGGAAATCGTTGGCAGGATGAATCAGCACACCACACCCGCAACCAGCGCCACTGAAAGCCGCATCAAAGTCAGCCACCTCGGCGTCGCCGTCAGCACGATTGACGAGGCGCTGAATTTCTGGCGCGACGGGCTGGGGCTGGAGTTACAGGAAATTGAAATCGTCGCAGAGCAGGGCGTGCGCGTCGCCCTGCTTCCGATTGGCGAAAGCCGCATCGAACTGCTTGAAGCCATCGGCCCGGAAACTCCGGTTGGCAGGTTTCTCGCCAGACGCGGCCCCGGCATTCATCACGTCTGCGTTGAAGTCGAAGACATCAGCGCACAACTGGCGCAACTCAGGGCGCGCGGCGTCCGGTTGATTGATGAACAGCCCCGGCCCGGCGCAGGCGGGCACCTGGTCGCCTTTATTCATCCGGCCAGCACCGGTGGCGTGCTGGTCGAATTGACGGAAAAATCTGTGAACAGCGCCGATTGAGTGCCCGATGGGCAGCTCAGTGCTGCCGCCGACAGGCCTCGGTCGCTTTTCACTTTTCAATGTTCGCAGCGAGGAGAGTCTCTTGAAAAAGATCAGCAGTATCGTCGTCTTATCATTATTCATGGCCGTGCTGGCGGTGACGCAATCCTGCCGCTCAAAGGAATACAACAGCATCAGCGCGCAGGAACTGTCAGCCTTTGTCGGCAATCTGCCGCCGCAATATCAGCAGCAGCTTGCGCAAAGCAAGGATCAGCGCAAACAGTTTATTGACCAGTTCAAGAAGATGTTTGCCATGGCCGCCGCCGCGCAGGCCGCAGGCGTTGACAAGCAGGAAGATGTCAAACGCAAAATTGCAATTCAGACCGATCTCGCCCTCGCCAGCGAAGAGCAGAAGCTGAATCCGCAGAACGAAGTCTCGAAGCAGGAAAAGGATGCTTACTTTGCCGCGCACCAGAAGGACTTTGAGGCCGACAACCAGGCGATCAGACCCAAAAACCTGCCGGCTCCGACCGCCGAAGAGACTAATCAGCTCAAGGATCAGTGGTCTGAACTGAAGATTCGCGCTGAACGCGCCCGCAAGGCCGGACTGGAAAAAAACGGCGCGCTGCCGCTCAAGCTCAAGATTCAGCGCGCCAATGTGCTGGCCAACGAATACTCAAAATCGCTGGAAGAGAAATTCAAGGCGACGGACGAAGAGATCAAAAAATATCGCGCTGAGAATCCCAAATCCGATCCTGACAAAATCAAAAAGCAGGCTGAAGACGTGCTGGCCCGCGTGAAGAAGGGCGAGGATTTTACCACCCTCGCCAAAGAGTTTTCTGAAGATGGTTCAGCGCAGGAAGGCGGCGACCTCGGCTGGTTCACCAGAGAAAGAATGGTCAAGGAATTTTCCGACGCCGCCTTTGCGCTCAAACCCGGCGAAACGAGCGGGCTGGTCAAATCGCAGTTCGGCTGGCACATCATCAAGCTCGAAGAGCGCCGGATGAAAAAGCCCGACCCCAAAGCGCCGAAGCCTGCCGTCAGTCCGGCAGCCGATGGCAAACCCGCTGCGCCTGCCGCGCCGGAAGAGGAAGTGCGCGCGCGTCACATTCTGTTCAGCACCAGAGATGCCGATGGCGTTGAGCAGATGCTGACGCAGAAAAAGATTCAGCGCGAACTCGAAGACACAACGCTCAAGTTCCCGGTGACTGTGCCGGAAGACTTCCCGATCAACGTGCCGGGCGGTTCTGATCTGCAACTGCCGAAACTCGGCGGCGGAAACGGCGGGCGCATGGCTCCGCTCAACCAGGACAGTTCGGGTAAAAACTAATCACTCATAAATCAGTCAGTGGCCGGTTAGTGCTGTCAGCGCGAACCGGTCACTGATTTTTGCTGTGTGGAGGAGCAGGATGGAACAGGTAAAACTCGGCATCATCGGCGGCAGCGGGCTGTACAATATGGACGGCCTCACCGATGTGACCGAAGTCAGCGTGGACACCCCTTTTGGCAAACCCTCGGATGACTTTCTGATTGGCACGCTCGATGGCCAGCGCGTGGCTTTTCTGGCCCGGCACGGACGCGGCCACAAACTGATGCCGACCGAACTGCCGTTTCGCGCCAACATCTACGCGATGAAAAAGCTCGGCGTCGAACGCATCATTTCGGCCTCGGCAGTCGGTTCGTTGCAGGCACAGTATGCGCCGACCGACATTGTGATTCCCGATCAGTTTTTTGATCGCACACGCGGGCGCGTTTCGACTTTCTTTGGCGATGGCATCGTCGCGCACATCACCTTTGCGCATCCGATCTGCGGTCATCTGGCCGAAACGATGGCGGCGGCGGCGACCCGGATTGAAGGCCTGAAACTACATCGCGGCGGCACCTATCTGTGCATGGAAGGCCCGGCGTTTTCCACGCTGGCCGAATCGCGCCTGTACCGGCAATGGGGCATGGATGTCATCGGCATGACCAATTTGCAGGAAGCCAAACTCGCCCGCGAAGCTGAAATCTGTTACGTGACGCTGGCCCTCGTGACCGATTATGATTGCTGGCATCCTGACCACGATGCCGTGACGGTCGAAATGGTGATTGAATACCTGAATAAAAATTCCGCCAGCGCGCAGCAACTGATCCGCGAAGGCGCGCGCCTGCTCGCCACGCAACCGCGCAACTGCCAGTGCGGCGCGGCGCTCAGGCACGCCATTCTGACCAGCCCGGCGGCGGTGAGCAGCGAAGCAAAGCAGCGATTGTCGGCCATTATTGGCAAATATTTTGAGCAGTAGGCATGGGAGCAGCCAGCCCGCACAGGCAACCGTGACGGTCCGGCTGAAATGACAATGAAGTTGAAAGCAGGGATGGCTGTTCCGCTGGCGCTGACCTTTGCTATGGCAGGCGTCAGCACACTCGTTGGTTCAGGCCGCTGCCTCGACGGCGCCTGTGCGGTGATTCCGGCGCCGCCGGCAATGGCAACAATGCAGCAGGGGCCGGGACGCGGGCAGGTGGCTGATCCGCGTGATCCTGAACTGGAAAGGCAATCCATCAAAAGCCTCGAAGCGGCCTGGTTCTATTTCAAAAAGCGGCTCGATAAATCAGACCCGCAGGCGACGCTCAAACGGCTGGCGCAGATTGAAGGCCGGTTGCAGGAAATTCTCGACATTTACCCGGCCTTTTCCCGTCTTGATGAAGTCTACTTCCTGATGGGCGAGGTCAATCAGCGGCGCGGCGACAAGGACAAGGCCGCCGAGTATTACACCAAAGTCCTCAAGGAATTTGCTGCCAGCAAATTCACCAAAGATGCAAAGAAGCGTCTTGATGAACTGAATGCCGGTAAGGCGAACGATAAAGGTTAACCCCCTTCCTCACACCCAAAGCACAAGGAGACTGGATGTCATTACTGGTTGTTGGATCTGTCGCACTTGATTCGGTGCGCACGCCGTTCGGTGTGCGTGAGCGCAGCCTGGGCGGAGCCGCCACCCATTTTTCGGTGGCCGCTTCATTCTTTACTGAAGTGTCAGTCGTCGCCGTCATCGGCGAGGATTTCACTGCCGAAGATGAAGCGGTCTTTCACGAGCGCCGCGTCAATACTGACGGCCTGCAGCGCATCAGCGGCGGCAGGACGTTTCACTGGGCGGGCGAATACGGCTATGACCTGAACACGGCGAAAACGCTGGCGACTGATCTCAACGTCTTTGCCGATTTCAAGCCGCAACTGACCGCCGCGCAGCGCAAGACTCCGTTTCTGTTTCTCGCCAACATCCTGCCGTCATTGCAGCGCGAAGTCCGTGAACAGGCCGACTGTCGCTTTGTGGCCCTGGACACGATGAATTACTGGATCGAAAACACGCGCGAGGATCTGCTCAAAACCGTGGCGATGGTGGATGCGCTGATTATCAACGACGCCGAAGCGCGCGAACTGTCAGGCGAATCGAATCTGATCAAAGCCGCGAAAAAGATTCTGACGCTCGGCCCGCAGATGCTCGTCGTCAAGCGCGGCGAATACGGCGCGGCCTTTTTTACCAAAGACACTTACTTTGCGACTCCGGCCTTTCCGGTTGAGAATGTGTTTGATCCGACCGGCGCGGGCGACAGTTTTGCCGGGGGCTTTATTGGCTATCTGGCGCAGTCCGACCGGATTGACGATCACACGCTGCGGCGGGCGATTATTTACGGTTCAGTGATGGCTTCGTTCAATGTTGAAGAGTTCAGTTGCGACCGCCTGCGCCGTCTGACGCCGGATGAAATCAAAGCGCGCTTTCACGACTTCAGGAACTTCACGCATTTTGAAATCTGACGTACCGGCAACGCGGAGGAAGGTAGTCGGTAGTCGGCAGTCGGAATTCGGAATTCGGTAGTCGGAATTCGGTAGTCGGTAGTCGGCCTGAAAAGAGGCCGCAGTCTCGCTGCTCTCTGTCATCTGTCATCTGTCATCTCGCTTTCAGCTTCCGACTACCGACTACCGAATTCCGAATTCCGACTACCTCTGAAACTCGCTATAAGATCAATCGCAGTGCCCCGCACGGATAACAAATCAGATGCAATTCCATAAATTCCAGGCGCTCGGCAATGACTTTCTGATCGTGCGTGAATCCGAGTTGCGCGCGGTCACTCCTGATTTCAGCGACTTTGCCCGGCGCATCTGCGACCGTCATTTCGGCGCGGGCGCTGACGGCCTGGAAGTGCTGCTGAGCAGGCCGCGCGTGGCTGATGCCGATTTTGAAGTCAGACTCTTCAATGCCGATGGCGGCGAAACTCCGATTTCAGGCAACGGCACGCGCTGTGTGGCGGCTTATCTGTGCCAGGTTGAAGGCTGGCTCAAACCCACCGTGCGCATTGCCACCGGAGCCGGAATCAAGGTTCTCAAGCTGATTCGGCGCACGAGCGGGAGCTTCATCTTTGAAGCTGAAATGGGGCAGCCGCGCCTGCGCAGCACGGAAATTCCGGTCGTGCTTGATGTGCCGACAGACCAGGTTATCAGGCAGCCGCTCGATGCTGACGGGCAGCGCGTCGAATTCACTTCGGTCTCGATGGGCAATCCGCATTGCAGCATCTTTGTTGATGATTTCGATCAGGTGAACTGGCGCGCGCTGGGTGCCGCGCTTGAAAATCATCCGGCTTTTCCCGACCGGACCAATGTTGAATTCATTCGTGTCATCAGCCGGGACGAAATCGAAGTCAGATTCTGGGAGCGCGGCTGTGGCGAAACGCTGGCGTCAGGAACGGGCAGTTGCGCGGCAGCTTTGGCGGCAATGCTCAATAACGTTGCCGAACGCCGGGTGAAGGTGACGACTGCGGCGGGCGCATTGCAGGTTGAATGGCGCGCCGATCAGGTGGTCGTGCAGACCGGCGAGGCGCGCGCGGTTTATCGCGGAGAATGGGTCAGTTAAGTTCGGTAGCTGACGTTCCATCAGGACAAAATCGTGTATGATTTTTGTGCAATGATTTTGCGGAAAAAGAACAAACGCAGCGACGAATCGAAACAGCCGGTCGCAGAGGCCGGACTTTCGTGTGTCCCGCTGGCCTATTTCCCCAATCCGGCAGAGGCCGGAATGGTATGCGAGTTGCTCATTAAAAACGGCATCCGCGCTATGCTCAAAGGCGCGAGCTTCGGGGGACTGGAGCCGCTGCCTTTGCCCGGCGGATATTCGGAAGTGGTGCTGCTGGTGGCGCAGGCCGACTTCCTGCGCGCGCAGCAGCTATATGAAGCTTTCTTTACGCGCCCGTTGAGAAATGCGGGCGGATCAGTTGATAATCAGGAACTGAGCGATGAATGACAGCCCCGAAGCAATTGTCGTCATCACGACAGTTGAAGATCAGAAGGACGGAGAAGCCCTCGGACAGGTGCTGGTTGAACGACAACTGGCGGCCTGTGTGCAGGTGCTGCCGGCGATGACTTCGGTTTACCGCTGGCAGGAACACATTGAATACGCGACCGAAAGTCTGCTGCTGATTAAAACGATTCGCGCGCTTTACATCCCGCTGGAAGCCGCGATTAAAGAGCATCATCGCTATCAGACACCTGAGATTATTGCACTGCCGGTCCTGGCCGGGTCAGCTGATTACCTCACCTGGCTGACGTCGGTGGTCAAATGGCAGGCCTGATTCGTCTGATGCCCAACCTCACCTGAATCGTCATCACCCCTGTGGCCCGATAGTGTTGCTGTTCTTTGCCTGAACTTCGCATCACGGCGGGGGCCGTGAGTTGAAGTTGATGTGAATGATCCCCCCAACAAAAAACAGCTTTGTAAGGAGTTGGATTATGGCGACAAATGTTTTAGTCATCGAAGACGAACAGAAGATGGCAGATATGATTAAGCGCGGGCTGGAGGAAGAAGGTCTTGAGGCCGAGGTGGCTTACGATGGTGAAACGGGGCTGCAAGCCGCGCGTTCGAGCGCGCCTGAAGCCATCATTCTGGACATCAGCCTGCCCGGTCGTGACGGTCTGGAGATTGCCCGCACGCTGCGTGATGAAGGCAACAGAACGCCGATCATTATGCTGACCGCCCGCGACACGACCGAGGCCAAGGTGCAGGGACTCGACAGCGGCGCTGACGATTACCTGACCAAGCCGTTCGCTTTTGCCGAACTGCTGGCGCGGTTGCGCGCACTGCAACGCCGCACGCAGGGTGAGGACTCGACAAAACTTCAGCTCGGCGATCTGACGCTGGATCTGATCAGTCGCAAGGTCAAACGGCTGGAGACGGAAGTGCAGTTGACCGGCAAGGAATTTGCGCTGCTGGAATATTTCATGCGTCATCCCGATCAGGTGTTGTCGCGCGAACTGCTTTCGGAAAAAGTCTGGGAAGAAGCCTTCGACACGCTGACCAATGTCATTGATGTCTACATCAACTATCTGCGCAACAAAATGGATCGTAACTTCGAGCCGAAGCTGATTCAAACCGTGCGCGGCGTCGGCTATATGTTCAAGACTCCGACCGTCCCGTCGCGGTACGTTGAAGTGGCCAAAGCCGAATGATGAAAAGCAGCGCGGGAGAAGAGGAAAGTCAGGGGAAAATCTGAAGAATAAACTCAGTAATCATTCCCGCTGTGCGCTGAATTTTCCCTGCCCTTGTTCACCTCTTCTCCGCTGTCCCCTGTCCGTTTTTCTTCACCGATGCTGTCGCTTCGGGCAAAACTGACTGTCTACTATCTGGCGATCCTTTCCGCCGTGCTGATCTTCTTCGGTTTTGCCATCTTCACCTATCTTTCCCGCAGTCTGCTGACCATTATTGATAATTCGCTGACCTATCAGGTCAAAGAGATCGAACGGCAGATGAGAGGCGACGCCCCGGTGCAGGCTCCTGACGAAGCGCCTGATGAGACTCGTCTGGTCATTGCCGCCCAGGTGATTCAGACCATTGACAGCGAAGGTCAGATCAGGGATGCCGCCGGTTCAATGCCCCGCCTGCCGCTGCCGGTTGAGGTGACGGCGCTCAAGCGGCTCAGGGATTCCGAGTCACATCTGGAAACCATCAGGCTGCATTCCGGTGAACAATTTCGCCTGGTGACCAAACGCAGCCTCAGCCCTGACGGCGAAGTTTTTTACCTGCGCGTCGGGCAGTCGCTCAAGCCGCTGCAGGAAGCGCGCCGCCGCCTGATTCTGCTGCTGAGCATTGCCGTGCCGATTGCGCTGCTGCTGGGCAGTTACGGCGGGCTGCTGCTGGCCAATCAGGCGCTGCGTCCGGTTGACCGCGTGACGAGCGCGGCGGCCCGCATCAGCGCCAGCGATCTGTCGGAGCGCGTGCCGCAGCCCGAAAAGATGGATGAAATCGGGCGGCTGGCCACGACCTTCAATCATATGATTGCGCGGCTGCAGGCGGCCTTCGAGCGGCAGCGGCAGTTTACGTCGGATGCTTCGCACGAATTGCGCACGCCGCTCGCGGTGATGCGTGGTGAACTGGAAATTTCGCTGCGCCGCGAACGCACGCCGCAGGAATATCAGCGCGTGCTGACCTCGAATCTGGAAGAGATCATCCGGCTTTCGCGGCTGGTTGAAGATTTGCTGACGCTGGCGCGCGGCGATGCGGGACAGGTGATGCTGCAATGGGAGCCGGTGAGTCTTAACAAACTGTGCCAGCAGACGACCGAATACCTCACGCCGCTCGCTGAACAGAAAAGCCAGACACTGGTCTGGCTGCCGCCCGCGCAGTCCGTCATCATCAACGGCGACGTGACGCGCCTCAAACAGCTTCTGCTCAACCTGATTGACAACGCCATCAAATACACCAGTCCGGGCGGCAAAGTCACCGTGACGCTCAACTGCGAAAAGCACGAAGCCGTCTTGCAGGTCGCTGACACCGGGCGCGGCATTCCGCCTGAAGATTTGCCGCACATCTTCGAGCGCTTCTTTCGCCACTCGCGCAGCACGAGCGACAAGGACGCTACGGGTTTCGGCCTCGGCCTCTCAATCGTGAAATGGATTGTGGATTCACACGGCGGAAAGATCGAAGCGCACAGCCGCCTGGGCGAGGGCACGACTTTTACGGTGCAGTTGCCCTTGCTCGATCAGACGCTGACTTCGGCGCAGGCTCCGGCTGCGCCTGCCAGGGCTGACGCCGTTCGGTAATCAGCCGCGCGCCACGCTGATAAGTCAGGTAGGACCAGATCCAGTTGAGCATGACGGCGAGGCGATTGCGAAAGCCGATCAGAAAAATCAGGTGGACAAAGAGCCACGCCAGCCACGCCGGATAGCCTTTCAGTTTCAGCTTCCCGATTTCAGCAATCGCGCGCGACCGGCCAATCGTCGCCATATTGCCTTTATCGAAATAATGAAACCGTTCGTAAGCTTCGCCTTTGATCGCGCGCTGAATGTTGCGCGCGGCGCAGCGTCCCATCTGCATCGCCACCGGTGAAACGCCCGGCAGCGGCTGTCCGTTCTGATGCGTGAAGCTGCTCATATCGCCAATCGCAAAAACCTCGCGGTGGCCAGGCACGGTCAGGTCGGGTTCGATGATGACGCGGCCTGCGCGATCAAGCGGCACGTCGAGAGTGCTGGTCAATGCCGTAGCGACCACTCCCGCGCCCCACAGCACGGTCGCTGATCTGATGAGTTCAGCGCCGAGATAAACGCCCTGCTGGTCAATCCTGGTGACTCTGGCATTGACGCGCACGTTGACGCCAAGTTCGGCAAGTTGTGCCTGAGCGCTGGCGGAAAGGCTTTCAGCAAAGGTGGGCAGCACGCGCGGGCCGCCTTCGAGCAGCAGAATTTCAGCCGAGCGCGGATCAATCGTGCGAAAGTCGCGGGCCAGCACGGTGCGCGACAATTCGGCAATCGCTCCGGCCACTTCAACTCCGGTCGGCCCGCCGCCGACCACAACAAAGGTCATCAGTTCGCGCCGCCGCTGCGCATCCGGCTCCTTTTCGGCTTCCTCAAAGGCCAGCAGCACGCGATAACGAATCTCAAGCGCGTCACCCAGACTTTTCAGACCCGGCGCAAAGCGTTCCCATTCATCGTGACCGTAATAGCTGGTCCGCCCGCCGGTGGCCAGAATCAGGTAATCGTAACTGAACTGACTGTCGCGCGACTGAATCACGCGGCGACTGAGATCAATGCCGACGACCTCATCAAGCAGCACCGTCACGTTTTTCTGTTGCCGCAGAATTGAACGAATCGGCGAAGCGATGTCAGTTGCCGAGAGGCCGGCAATCGCGACCTGATAAAGCAGCGGCTGAAAAAGATAATGATTGGTGCGGTCAATCAGCGTGATCTGAACCCGCGCGCGCCGGAGCGCCTGGGCCGCGGTCAGGCCACCGAACCCGCCGCCGATAATGACCACGTGCGGCAGCGCGGAATGATTTTGTGCTGTCTCTGTCATCGTTGATCGAGCCTCCACTGACTACAACGATTCAGATCCCGGAAAGGTTACAGGCATTCAGCTCAGCACGCGCAGCACAATGGCAATCTGCCGCGTGGTCGGCTGTGTGCTGATTTCGCGCAGGGCGGCCTGCACCTGCGCTTCGCGGACGCTGTGCGTCAGAATCACAATCGTCGCGCCGCCGTCAGCCGTCACGCCTTTCTGCGTGATGCTGTGCAGACTGACATTCCGGCTGCCGAACGCGAGGCCCAGATGGCCCAGCACGCCGGGAATGTCACTCGTTTCAAAACGAATATAAAACGCGCTGGTCGTTTCGCCGATGGGCAGAATCGGCGCGATTTCGGAACTGATCTGCGGCTGAAAGTAGCGCGCAAAATCGGGCAACTGCTGCGCGCTGGCCAGGTTGATGAGGTCCCCCACCACAGCGCTGGCCGTCGGCATCTGACCGGCGCCGGGACCGGAAAGCATAATTTCACCGACCGCGCTGCCGCTGATGAAAATCGCATTGTTGACGCCTTCGACTCCGGCCAGCGGGTGATGCAGCGGCACGAGCATCGGATGCACGCGCACGTCAAGCTGCCCGTGGCCGCCCGGCTGCGCCAGTCCGATCATCCTGAGGCGATAGCCGAACTCAGCCGCAAGCTGAATATCAAGATCGCTGATCTGCGTGATGCCCTGGCGGTAAATGCTCTCGACCTGAACCGGATGCTGAAAGGCCAGCGACGCCAGGATCGAAATCTTGTAAGCCACGTCGTGGCCTTCGACATCACTGGTCGGGTCAGCTTCGGCATAACCTCGCGCCTGAGCCTCGCGCAGGGCTTCGGCAAAGGGCATCTGTTCCTGTTCCATTCTGGTCAGAATGTAATTGGTCGTGCCGTTCAGAATGCCCGCCACGCGCGCAATGCGATTGGCCATCAGGCCGCGCTGCAGGGTGGAAATCAGCGGCACGCCACCCGCGACGGCAGCTTCAAAAAAGATGGTGACGTTGTGCCGGTGCGCCAGGTCAAACAGCTCCGGCCCGTGTTTCGCAATCAGTTCCTTGTTGGCCGTGACGATGTGTTTGCCGCGGCTGATCGCGCGTTTGATCACTTCGTAAGCCGGATCAACGCCGCCCGCGACTTCGACCATCACGCCGATTTGCGGATCATCGGCCAGTCTGAACGGATCGTCGGTCAATTCGAACGATGACAAATCAACGTCCCGCAGTTTGAGCTTGTCACGCACGGCAATGGCGCGAATTTCAAACTGCGGATTGTCGCGCAACAGCGCAATCACGCCGGTTCCGACCGTCCCCAGGCCGAAAAGTCCAACAACAGTTCTGGCAGTGTGATGTCTCATGTCTGGTGGCTCCGTGATGGGGCACAAAGAGGTGAAGCTTAACTGTCCGGGGCGCGTGATGCAATCGTGGAAGGGCCGATCATTTATCAATATCAAAGTGACGTCACACGATTCCGTCACAAGGCAGCCTCAGGCCCGGAGGCCGCGCGGAATGGGCAGGAACTCTGGCGATGAGAACGCGGCACCACATGCTGAACCGGGCCTTTGGGTGGCCGACGCTGTTGCAGGCGGCGGCGCTCGTGCTGCTGCTCGTGTGCGGGCAGACTGCCGCCGCGCAGGATTTCGGCAGCGGGCAGAAGCCGGGCAGCGTTCTTTTCTACAACATCTACACTTCCAGTTCCTGGAATATCACCGCTTCCGACACACAGATTTCAATCACCAACACCAGCGACACTGAAGATGTGCGCGTGCATTTCTTTTTTGTGGACAGCTTCAGTTGCCAGGTGGCCGATTCATTTCTGTATCTGACCAGAAGCCAGACGTCACACTTTCTGGCCAGCGATGTTGACCCGGATGTGAGAGGTTATATGGTGGCGGTGGCGGTGGATGAAAACGGCCTGCCGACACAGCATAATTACCTGATTGGCACGCTGAAAGTGAAACAGGCGCTTGGCCCGACCAGTCTTTCGACGCACAGCTTTGATTTGCAGGCCGTCGCCTTTCGCAAAATGACCGATCAGGCGCCCGTGCTTTCGGCTGATGGCGTGGCCACTGAACTGAATTTTGACGGCGGCACTACCGCCGCAAGTTATGAACAGCTTCCGGGCGAAGTGGCAATTGATAATTTTGAAAGCCCGGCGACGGCTGACACGCGGATGATTATTTACAGCCCGAAGACGAATTTTTATGCTGAGGGCGAATCGGGCGGGCGAGTTTTTGTGCTGTATTTCGATGAACTGGAAAATCCCTATTCCGCGATGGTCGGCATGAACTGCTGGTTGCAGGGGCGGCTGACGATGATTCGCAACCTGCCGCTGCGCATTCCCGCCGGGCAGACCGGCTGGGCGCGGATGGTCGCTTATCGCAATGACGCGCGGATTCCGCTGCTTGGTTCAGTCATTCGCGCTGCCGGACTTTCGGGCGGCCACAATCTGCATCACCTGACTCCCTTTCCTTCATTCACCATCACCATTCCGGTTTTCCCGCCAGGCCTGTAAAGCGTGCCTTTGCGGCGAGCATTTTGTCTGCAAATTCCGCGAGGCCATTTCGTTCCTGAACCGGTCAGCAGGCGTGACTGATCCAGTCATTCCGGCGCTGTCCGAACGTTTGACAGCCCTGGACGGCTGCGCTAACGTGACAGGCGAAACAACAATTCCCACCAGTGAGAATCCCATGAGAACACTATTCGAAGACGTGAATGAAAAGTCCGACCGCGAAGATGATGGCTCGACAAAGTCGCTGCCGGTCGTGACCTGGCTGATTGCGGCGCTGATGATTGTCATTGCTGTCGGCACCTTCTTCTGGGTCAGACACCGTCAGCAGGTGGCCGCTGAACAACAGGCTGCCGTTGTCGTATCGCTCGATGACGAGAATCAGATCAAGCAGACCATCTCGAAATTCGGCGGCTTCATCGTTGACGGCAACTGGGCTGAGGCTGAAAAGATGTTGTCGGCTGAGGGCCGCAAGCGGCTGGAGACTGAAAAGAAGACGCTGCGTGAAAGCCTGCTCGGCGACCGCCTGGCAAAGAAGAAGGGTGAACAGGTCGTGCAGATGTTTCCAGTGACTATTGCCGGTCACACGGCCTCAACGGCCCGCGCCGATTGCGCCTTCATTTTTGCCGACCGTGAGCAGACGGTCATGCCTATTACGCTGGTGAAGGAAGACAATCGCCTTGTCATCAACAGTTGGTAACGGACATATAAAAACGGGTGCGATCCTGCTCGCACCCGTCATCTGAATTCTGCCTGTCATTCCAGTTACGGATTGATGACCCGCCCGCCTGCGCCGCGTGCGCCTGCACCTGAATCACCAACTGGTCTGCCGGTGTTGCCTTCGATGCGACCGGGACTGACTGACGGAGTGCCGACCGAGCGCCCCCCGAATGACCCGGCATTGTTGCCGCCCATCGAACGTGTCGGTACGCTGGCGCCCCAGCCATCCAGGCCCCGTGAACTCATCCCCGGAGAATTGAAGGATGGCGGAGCCACATCAACGCGGCGCCCCACGCTGACCGGACGCACCACAGTTGCGCTGCGGTCGCTGTCGCCGCGTGTGCGCGGTGTGACGGTTGGCGTCACGCTGCTGCCATAACCTGTTCCGGCGCTGTTATACGGGCCTGAGCCGTAATACGGATACCAGTAGCCACCCCAGCCGTTGCAGTTGCAGGCTGAAAAGCTGCTGTAAAAACCAAAGCCGTAACCGGTGTAGAACCGCCGACCGAAGGGAATATAGGTGTAGCAGTTGTAGAACGGATCAAAGATCCAGCCGCTCGAAAGCGAAGCCAGTGATGAAGACCGGCTCAGCACCGAGCGATGCGCCGCCACCAGGGTTTCGGCCCGCTGAAAGCTCCAGTCAAAGAAGCTGTCAGTGACATCCGCATCAATCTTCGCAACCTCCGGCGCGGCAGCATTGCCGCCGGTCAGACGCGCAAATTTTCCCTTGCCCACTTTCGGCGCAGTTTTGGCCAGCAACTGCTCGCGCGTGCCAAGATAGAGTTCACCGTTGTAAGCGGTCGCGTTGGTGTAGCCTGCCTGCACATCAAAGCGATAGACGCCCGTGCGGGCAATATTCACCGTGCCGTGCGGCGTGACGATCTCCAGCGGATTTTCGCGTTTGATCGTAGCATTTTCTTCGGCGCTCACTTCAGCAATGACCGCGCCGCTGAGTACTTCAAACCGCATCCCGGAAAATCTGGTGCTGATGGCGCGCACCCTGGTTGCGCCGTCCAGCCGCAGCCACGAGCCGGGACTGAGCAGCAGTTCCGCGCGGCTGCTGGCGGTGGTGATGAGCTGATCGCCATCCTTCATCTGCGTGCCGAGCGAAGCGCGCCCGGCCTCACTGAGTTCATGACCGGCGCGCTGAATCATCACTCGGCCTTCGACGCGATTGACAAACCCCGCTTTGGTCGAAGCGAGATACTGTGCGTTCGCTGGCCGCTGGCACGCGACGATGATAAACAGCAGGAGCAGCGCCACTCCGACTGATTTTGAACGAGAGGCGAAACCGACTGAAGCGAGAACTGTGCTGTTCATACTGGAGCCTCCGGTTGCAGCTTTGAGGATCATTACCCCGCGCTGCCGAAAATGTTTACCGCAACAAAAGGGAGCGGCGCGATTATAGCTCTCAGCCCGATCCAGGGCCAGCCGAATGCAGGAAAAATGCACAGACAAAAATCATCGCCTGACCCGCCTACGTCCGCCTGAGCCATAAGCTCATCCGTCTTCACAAACAGTATTCGAACAGCATTCCGACGCCCCGCGAACACAGCGGCGGATCTGATGGACCTGTTTGGAAGACACATCCGCCTGTCGTGGCTCTGGCGGTTATCAAGGCTCTGACAGCGCCGCAACGTGCGTGTGAATCGTCGCGCCAAGCGTGCGCAGGTTATAACCGCCTTCCAGACACGAAACCAGCCGACCCTGACAGGCCGACCGCGCCAGTTCGCTCAGCCGTCGCGTCAGGCGGGCATAGTCATCATCCGTCAGCATCAGATGTCCAAGCGGGTCTGAAATGTGCGCATCGAACCCCGCTGACAGCAGCACGAGATCAGGCGCGAATCTTTTCATCACTGAGTCCAGCCCCTGCTCGAACATTCGCAGGTAATCCGCCGCTTCAGTTCTGGCCGGCACCGGCACGTTGAGCGTGAATCCTTCGCCGGCCTGCGTGCCGCGTTCGCTTGCCGCGCCCGTGCCCGGATACCAGGGAAACTGGTGCAGGCTGTAATAAAAGACGCTCGGATCGTCGTAAAAAATCTCCTGCGTGCCGTTGCCGTGATGCACGTCGAAATCCACGATCAGCACATTTCTGATGTCAGGATATGTTGCCTGAGCATAACGTGCGGCGATGGCGATGTTGTTGAAGAGGCAGAAGCCCATCGCCTGGGCCACAGTGGCGTGATGGCCGGGCGGGCGGCAGGCCACAAAGGCATGGTCGGCTTCGCCGTTCATCACGGCATCAACGGCCAGGCAGGCGCCTCCGGCAGCCAGGCGCGCGACCGCTTCTGATTCGCGCGACACGAAGGTGTCGGCATCAAGCGCTGCCGGAGCCATTTCGCAGATTCGCCTGAGTTGCTCGATCATCTGCGGCTGATGACAGCGCTGCAACTCTTCGTCAGTGACCGGACGCGGCGAGAGCTTGACCAGCTCCTGCCAGAAATCGGCGTCGTTTTGCAGACTGCTGATCGCCACTTCGTAACGTTCACGCCGTTCAGGATGCCTGCCGGTTTCGTGCTGCAAGTAATGATCGGAGAAAACTATCGCTGTGGACATGGCGATATACTATGCCTGTGTTCAGCAGGCTGGCAAATCTGCGCTGGTCAAAGGCGCCGGTAATTTCGGTGGAACTGTTTTGCCTCTGTCAGGCGTGCCTGGGTGTGGCGAATCTGCATGGAACGGATGGCCTCAGGCATCGCGGCAGCAGCCGAAAAACGGGGCGATCTGTCCCATCAAACTGCTGAAACTCAGCGTAATTATCGCGTGTTTGGACGAGCTGAAGCGGCTGGCCACAATTGATCGCAAGGCGTCAGATCAGCCTGGTATGCGCCTTGCTGAAAGTATCCCACATCCGTACTCTGCAATTGGGTGAGCCTGGGGTGAAAGGACCACGGTGACGAAAAAGTTCACAGCCATGATGATTGCGCTGGTTGCGCTGACGCTGACCGGCTTTGTGGTTGTGTCCAAATTGCTGGTGCCGAAAACGACCGAGGGCAGTGGCAAGTCGGTGGTTTCGACGGCGGCTTCAGGGACGTCCCGGCCCGCGCTTTCAGCTTCACCGGCAGTGCCGGATAAGGCGCGGCTCTCTGCGAAGGAGATGGCCGCGGCCCTGAGCGAAGAGCAGCAGTTGATTGAAAAGATCACAGCGGCGGTGAATGTGAATGACTGGACTGCCGCGAAAAATCTGTTCGATGAATTTCAGGGCAAGGCCCGCCGACTGCCTGCGCCGCAGCTTCACTTTCCTGACCTGTCGCCGCTGTTGCAGGATTTCTATGATTATTACGATGTCCGGCTCGAACGCGCGCTGACCGAGCAGGACGAGCGCGGCGCGTTCCACGCGCTCAACCAGCTTGACGGAATTATCGGCGAACATCGGGCACGCCTGGAAAAACACGGCGTGGCCATTGAACTGCAGCGCCTGCGTTTTCTGGTGCGCGAGCTTGAACTGTGGAGCGAAGCCGGAGACAGCAGAATGGTAGAAGTGCGCGCCGCCGCTTTGCGCAATGCCTGGCAGGAGGCGCGCCCGGTGCTGATTGCGCGCCGCAACAGCGATCAGGCCGTCAGGCATTTCGATCAGTTGCTTGAGCAGCTTGCCGCCGCCCGGCAGCCGCGTGAACTGAGCGCGCTGATTCCTGAATTCAGAACCCAGGTCGCACAGATCGAACAGGCCTTGCAAACCGCGCCGCGCCAGACTCCGGGCGCGAAAGGCGACAACACGAGTTCTGATGATGAGTAAATTGTTCAATTCATCTGAGGTGTTGCAGACTCTCAGCAAAGCGAGGCGTGGCAGTTGTGCAGGGCTGCTTCAAATTCGCCACACCGGTTGGCGCGTCAAGGCGCGGCAGCAGCGAAAAAGCCCCGTAAACAGGGCATTTCCTGCGTCGCGCGCCAGGGTTGTCAATGGCACACCGGTTGCTCAAAGACAGGCGCAAAAGCGCTGTGCGGTACGCGCCGGAATCACAGCGCCGAGGCACGTTCCGCATCACAACTGAATCTGATAAAGCAAAATCTCAAGGAGAAACACAATGAAGAAGCTCATTGCCACGCTCTCAATGCTTGCACTTCTCGCCGTTGGCAGCACGGCTGTTTTCGCGCAGGACCAGAAGCCTGCTGACGAGAAGAAGGCTGTGAAGAAGCACGCAAAGAAAAAAGCCAAAAAGGCTGCGAAGAAGAAAGCTGAACACAAGCAGGAAGGCACCGGTTCAGGCAGCTTCTAAGCTTATCACTTTACTCATCAGCTTCCGTTATTATCAGCACCCCCCAGGGCGATGATGAATTCTGTACGGAAGCTGATGTTGTTTTTAGCAGATTCAGGTTTGATGTCTGATCTGCTGATCGGGCTGAAACCCACGCGGGCACTTTTCACCAGCCGGATGTCAGCAGATGCATTCAAGAACAAGGAGAGGGTACTTTGAAAAAAACAATCATTGCTTTAAGTTCGACGGCTCTGCTGACAGTGGCGGCGTTTCTGGGCGGCTGCGCTTCCGAAAGCGGAACTACCACGACGACTCCGGCGGCCAGCCCGGCGGCGACCGTTGCCGTCACCACTCCGTCACCGGTGGCGGAAGCTCCGAAGGCTGACGTTTCAACCAGCCTGGCCAGCGCGAAAGAGCATCTCGAAAAAGCACAGACCGAATTCAAGAACAAGAACAACAAGGGCGCGGTTGAGCATATTGAAATGGCTCACAAGTCGCTGACTGAAGCCACTGCCAGCGCGCCAGCCGCGGCCAAAGTTGCCGTCGAGAAAGCCGGCAAGGCGATTGACATGGCCAAAATGGCAGTTGAGAAGGGTGAAAAGACTGCGGGCACGACGCTTGACTCAGCCGTCAATGCCGTGACCGCCGCCGCCACTGCCGCCAAAGGCAGCGTGACCGATGCCGCCAAAGGCGCCATGGATGCGACCAAAGGCGCACTGGGCGCGGCTGCCGACAAGGCAAAGAGCGCCGTAAGCGGCGAGCACAAGGAAGCAAAGAAAGACGAGAAGAAGCACTAAGCTGCTTCAACCATTCGCCGTTTCACGCGGCGCAGTTCAGAATCGGGACACGGAAGCCTGGAGCTTTCGTGTCCCTTTGTTTTTGGCGGACTGCTGTTGTGACACCGCGGCAACCATCACACATCAGGTCGCCGCGGCGGTGGCTTTGCGGTTATGCTTCGTTGCATCAATGGCTGCACACGGGAGGAAAAATCATGCACGATGACTCCAATCAGACGGTTGCCTTTCGCACGGCGCTCAAGCGTGAACTGCCAGCCTGGGTGCGGCAGGGCCTGCTGACTGAAGAGAACGCGCAGCGCCTGGCCGCGCTGTATCAGCTTGATCGCCTCAGCGGCGAATCATCGCGGCTGCTGGCCGCCGTGATGTTCACCATCGGCGGCCTGCTGCTTGGCGGCGGCGCCATCAGCTTTGTCGCGGCCAACTGGGAAGCGATTCCGGTCGCGGCAAAAGTTGTGCTGCTCTTTGTCATCCTGATCGCCTTTCACGCCACAGGCTGGTGGCTGTGGCAGCGGCGCGGCTGGACGCGGCTCGGTCACGCGCTGGTTTTCAGCGGCTGCCTGGTGTTTGGCGCCAACATCGGACTGATGGCGCAAATCTTTCACGTCAGCGGCGAATGGTACGGAGCCTTTGGCGCGTGGGCGCTCGGTGCGCTCGCCGTGGCCTGGGCCGCGCAAAGCTGGATTACCGGCGTGCTGGTCATCATCACTTCATTTGTCTGGTTCAGCGGCTTCACTTTTGAGCAGCGCCCGACGCTGCTGCTTTTTTATCCGGTGGCGCTGGCGGCGACGCTGGTGCCGCTGGCGTGGCGGGTGCCGTCGCGTGTGCTGAACACCTTGACGCTGTCTGGCGTGACGGCTTCGCTGTGCGTGCTGGCTGGCACCTATGGCAGGCCGGGCCGCGATGTGCTGCTGGCGCTGACCGCAGGCGGCCTGCTGTCGTGGGCGGCGGGCGAAGCTCATCGCGTCACCGGATTCAAAAAAGAACTCGGCAACGCAGCCGCCGGCGCGGGCCTGGTGACGCTGGCCG
>CAYWDW010000009.1:0-21520 GCA_964457105.1 uncultured Heliobacteriaceae bacterium | reverse complement strand
CGCAAACAATTTCCGATTCTCGAAACCTCGGTTTATCTGGTCAGCCATTCGCTCGGCGCAATGCCGCAGCGGGCTTATGACAAGGTGCGCGAATATGCCGAGCTGTGGGCGACGCGCGGCGTGCGCGCGTGGGCCGAAGGCTGGTGGGAAAAGCCCGTCACGACCGGCGATAAAATTGCGGCGATCATCGGCGCTGAGCCGGGCACGGTGGCGATGCATCAGAATGTTTCGGTCTGTCAGTCGGTCATCATTTCGTGCTTCGATCTGGACCAGGCAAAGCGCGAGGGCCGCGACCGGATTGTTTATGAGGCGCTCAACTTTCCGTCGGTGATGTACGTTTACGAAGCGCACGCCAGAGCCGCCGGCTTGCACATCATTGAAGTGCCGAGCGACGACGGCATCACGATTGACACTGAGCGGATGCTTGACGCGATTGATGAACGCACGCTGCTCGTCCCGATTTCGCACGTGCTGTTCAAAAGCGCGTTCATTCAGGACGCCCAGGCGATCATTGCAAAAGCCCATTCCGTCGGCGCGATGGTGGTGCTTGACGCTTATCAGTCGGCGGGCACCGTGCCGTTCAATGTTACAGAACTGAAAGTTGATTTTGCGACGGGCGGTTCAGTGAAATGGCTGTGCGGCGGGCCGGGCGCGGGTTATCTTTACGTGCGGCCCGACCTGCAAACGAAGCTCGAACCAAAAGTCACCGGCTGGGCGGCGCAGCGCCATCCGTTCGCCTTTGAGACCGCGATTGATTACGCGCCGGACATTCACCGCTTCCTGCACGGCACCCCGGCGGTTCCGGCGTTGTATGCGGCAGAGGCCGGTTATGAGATTGTCGCTGAAATCGGCGTTGAGCGGATTCGCGCCCGATCCATGCAGCAGACGGCGCGGCTCATTGAACTGGCCGAAGCTGAAGGCTGGCGCATCAATGCTCCGCGCGATCCGGCCCGGCGCGCCGGTTCGGTCATCCTCGGTGTGCCGCAGTCGGCGGCGGTGACGCAGGAACTGCTGCGCCGCAATTTCCTGGTTGATCACCGGCCCGGCGCGGGCATTCGGCTGGGGCCGCACTTTTACAACACCGACGAGGAGCTTGACGCGACGATCAGCGAAATCAAAAAGATTCTGGCCACCAGAGCCTGGGAACAGCACCCGATGGCCGACGGCGCGAAATTCTGAGGATGGCTGAAGAACGGCTTGACCGGTGCTGCGGTCAGGTAGATACTGAGGCCGTTTCTCCCCGGTAACAACAGCGTTGATTCGATAACCACCAGACTCGCAATGAAAGACGCTGAAGACAACCCCACCAGCTTCCACACGATCCCGCGCCACTGTTCGCTGGATGGTTTCACTGAACTGAGCGGTTCGGTCGAAGGCCTGGCGATCAAAAATCTGGCGGCTTTCGATATGATCCGGGCGCGCACGCTCAACAGCGATTACCGCATCTTTCTGACCGATCCGGCAGCCGGTCGCGCGCTGGTGCAGGGCGGCAACTTTTTTGAAGAGCCGGTCGAAGCCGTCATCAGCGGTTCATCATTTGGCGGCTGTATGCTGAAAATCGGCTGGATCGGCATCGGCCTGCGGATTGAAATCTGTGCCAGAGGTCAGCGCATCGTCACTTCGCCGGTGCAGGAACTCAGCGTCGAACGCGGAGATCGTGAAAGTTAAGCCCGCCTTCTGCGACTCACCAGCCAGCTTGCAAACAACGCTATCGCGCCTCCCGTCATATCAATGAAACTGTCATACGGCGTGCCACTGCGCAGGCTGGTAAAAGTCTGGTGATATTCGTCGAGCAGCGCATAAATGCTGACGACGAAAAAGGTGTAAATCACCCGGCTTCTCTTCCAGCGTACCGGTGAACCGGCGCGAAACGCCCGCAGCACCAGCAGCGCCAGAATCGCATAGACTGTCAGATGCGCGGCCTTGCGCACCAGGAAGTGAACCCACCCAAGCTGTTCAAGGGTCAGCGCGGGATAGAGCCAGCGGCTGACCGTTTCGATGAGGCCGCCCGTGTTGCTGGCGGAGAACACGTCGGTTGAAAAAAAGAAGATCGCGCCCATCCACAAAATCGGCGGCAGCCAGTAAGACAACATTCTGCCGAACCTGAAGGGCGAGGATGTCGGAACTGCCTGCGGTGTATTCATGCTGATGACTTCAGAAGCGGGGTTGCGAAAAAATGACGACGGGAGGCAGCCGCTGCCTCCCGTAAAAAAGTGGGGATGAGAATGAGCCGGACAGTCGCGTCAGCTACAAGGCTTCAGCGCCGCTCACGACTTCGATGATTTCGCGGGTGATGGCGGCCTGACGAATGCGATTCATCGTCAGCGTCAGCCGGTCAATCACTTCGCTGGCGTTCTTTGACGCCGAATCCATCGCGGTCATGCGGGCGCCGTGTTCAGAAGCGACCGATTCGAGCAGGGCGCGGTAAACCTGAGTCTCAATCAGCCGGGGCAGCAGGATGCTGTAAATCTCTGCCGGAGGCTGTTCGTACAAATAATCCAGCGTAGTCTGCTCGTCGGTGGCTGATGATTCGGTGGGCAGGCTGCCGATGGGCAGAATCTGATCAACCACGACTTTCTGTGACAGCGCCGATTTGAATTCGTTGTAGACCAGGTACACGCGGTCAAAGCCGTGTTCTTCGGCCAGGAAATCAGCGATCAGTTTCTGCGCAATGTTCTGTGCGTCAAAAAAGCTGACCTTGCCGGAGCCGGTGACGTTGCTGTGTTCGCGGCGAATCGTGACCGGACGACGACGGAAGAAATCAAGCCCCTTGCGGCCAATGATGACCAGCTCAACGTGTTCGTCGCTGTGGTCCTTGAGAAATTGCTGCGCAGCCTTGATGAGGTTGGTATTGAACGCGCCGCACAAGCCCTTGTCTGCCGTAATCAGCGCCAGCAGCACACGCTCGCGGCCAGTGCGTTCGGCTTCATCGCGGCCTGAACCGAGCAGCGGATGCGTGAATTCAGGCGCGCGCGTCGCCAGGCTGCCCAGAATCTGCGTCATCTTGTTCGTATACGGGCGCGTGGCCGTGACACGTTCCTGAGCGCGGCGCAGCTTGGCGGCAGAGACCATCTTCATCGCCTTGGTGATCTGCCGCATATTTTTGACGGAGCGAATGCGCCGTCGCATGTCCTGTAAATTCGGCATAGTCGAAAGGATGAATGCGAAGGCAGAAAGGTGAAACAACGGCGAAGGGTTTTATTCATTCATCCTTCATCGTTCCGCCTTCATCATTGAATTACGATGCGGCACCCTGAGCCTGGGCGCTGAATCGGTCCTTGAACTCCCTGAGCGCGGCGTGCAACTGATTTTTGATGTCGTCGTCAATCTGCTTCTTGTCGCGAATGGCGGCGAGCAGCGAACCCTTGCCGCTTTCAAGGAAGCGCAGCAGTTCAGCCTCGAATTTGCGAATGTCACTCACTGCCACATCGTCCGTGTAGCCGTTGGTCGCGGCCCAGATCACGGCGACCTGCTTTTCAACGTCCATCGGCACGTACTGATCCTGCTTGAGAATTTCAGTCAGGCGCTGACCGCGCGCAAGCTGCTTTTGCGTCGCCGCGTCAAGGTCAGAACCGAACTGCGCAAAGGCCGCGAGTTCGCGGAACTGCGCCAGGTCGAGACGCAGCGTTCCGGCGACCTGCTTCATCGCCTTGATCTGCGCGTTGCCGCCGACGCGGCTTACCGAGTTGCCGACGTTGATGGCCGGACGAATGCCGGAATTGAACAGGTCAGATTCAAGAAAGATCTGACCGTCGGTGATCGAAATCACGTTGGTCGGAATGTACGCTGAAATGTCGCCGGCCTGAGTTTCAATCACCGGCAGCGCCGTCAGTGAACCACCACCGCGCGCCTCGCTGTATTTGGCCGCGCGTTCGAGCAGGCGCGAGTGCAGATAGAAGACGTCGCCCGGATAGGCTTCGCGGCCCGGCGGACGGCGCAGCAGCAGCGAGATTTCACGATACGCCGCCGCGTGCTTTGACAGGTCGTCGTAAATGCACAGCACCGCTTTGCCGTGATCCATGAAATATTCGCCCATCGCACATCCGGCGTAAGGCGCGAGATACTGCATCGCCGCCGGTTCCGAGGCCGACGCGGCCACGATGATCGTGTAATCCATCGCGCCGAAGCGTTCGAGCGTCGCCTGCACCTGGGCGATGGTCGAATTTTTCTGGCCGATGGCGACATAAATACAAATAACGTCCTTGCCCTTCTGATTGATGATCGTGTCAATCGCCACCGCGGTTTTGCCGGTCTGCCGGTCGCCGATGATCAGTTCGCGCTGGCCGCGTCCGATGGGCACCATCGAGTCAATGGCTTTCAGCCCGGTCTGCATCGGCTCTTTCACGCCCTGGCGGTCAACGATGCCGGGAGCGATGCGCTCAACCGGATTGAAGTCTTTCGTGGCAATCGGGCCTTTGCCATCGGCGGGGTGGCCGAGCGAATTGACGATGCGACCGAGCATCGCTTCACCGACCGGCACTTCGATAATGCGCTTCGTGCGTTTGACGGTGTCACCTTCCTTGATGCCCTGAAAATCACCGAGCAGCACCGCGCCGACCTTGTCTTCTTCGAGGTTGAGCGCAAGGCCAGCCGC
Organism: uncultured Heliobacteriaceae bacterium; assembly: GCA_964457105.1. GTDB lineage: Bacteria > Acidobacteriota > Blastocatellia > RBC074 > RBC074 > DASRDU01. Next base: position 16,926 of record CAYWDW010000009.1, on the reverse strand, counting down.
GCCGCCTTCAAATTCGAGCAGTTCACCGGCCATCACTTTTTCGAGACCGTGAATTTCGGCGATGCCGTCACCGACCTTGATGACCGTGCCGACTTCGGCCACCGTCACGCCGGTGCCGAAATTTTCGATCTGCTGCCGGATAATTTTGCTGATCTCATCCGCTTTGATTTCGTTTGCCATATTGACTCCGGGTTCCGTGATTCAGTCAGACCAGCCGGTTAGTGCGCAGCCTGTCCGCTGGCCAGTTGCCGCTTCATCCGGGCAAGCTGTGTTTTGATTGAGCCGTCAAAGACGAGGCTGCCGATGCGCGTGATGACGCCGCCGATGATTTCAGGATCGGTGCGAAACTGCAGCCGCACCTCCCGGCCCGTCGCCTCGCGCAGCCGCTGCAGCAGCAGGTTGCGATTCGCCTCGCTGATCGGGCGCGCGGTCGTGACATCGGTTGAAACAATCCCGCTGCGTTCGTCGAGGACCTTCGTCAGCGCCCTGAGAACTTCTGACAGATTGTGCAGGCGATTGTTCTGCAACAGCAGTTGCACGAAGTTGCTGCTCGTCTGCTTCAGACCGAGCCGGGCGAGGATCGCGTTCAGCACGGCGCGCTTGCGATCCAGCGCGATCACCGGGCTGGCGAAGACATCATAAAGCTCGCGGTGGTCCTGCAGCAGTTTCGCAAAGCCGTCCAGTTCCCTGGTCACCTCAGCGATTTCATTTCGCTCGATGATGACATCGGCCAGGGCCTGAGCGTAGCGATTGACAATGGTCGTGATACTCATAGTTTCAGAATCTCAAATCTCACATCTGAAATTTGAAAGGAGCTACTTTGCGGCCTGTGAGACCTGCTGAATTTCCCGGCTCATGCGGCCCACGAGGCGCGCATCATCGTCCGGGGTCAGTTCGTGGCGAATGATCTTTTCAGCCAGTTCGACCGCCTGGGTCGCCGTGAACTGCTGAAGTTCAGCGAGGGCGGAATTCTTTGCCGCTTCAATGTCGCGCTGCGCCATCGCCCGCAGTTTGTCCGCTTCCTGCCGGGCCTGCGTTTCAATGCGCTCGCGTTCAGCGACGGCTTCGCGTTCGGCCTGCGTGCGAATGTCGGCGATTTCGGCATCCAGCCGGTTCATCCGGGCATCAATTTCAGCGAGGCGGGCCGAAGCCGTCGCCTTTTCCTGCGCTGCGCGTTCGAGCGAGGCGCGAATTTCGATGTACCGCTGCTTGAAAAATTCGCGCATCGGTTTGCGCAACAGAAAATAGAGCACACCAAGAAAAATAATCAGATTGACGGTCTTGGCAATGCTCGCGACCGCCGGGCTGACGAGCGCCAGCACGACCGGCGGCGCGTCAATCAGATCTGAAATTGGGAGCGCAAGAGAAAAGAGAGGCAGTTGGTCGTTCATGAAGCGCTGATCCCCTCCGGAGTGGTGATGGGACGTTGCAGGATGTTTGAGGAGATAGTGGCCGCCATCGAGCGCGCGTCCTGTTCCAGTCTGACCCGCGCGGCTTCAGTCTGTTGAGCGATTTCTTCCTTCGCCGCTGCAATCTGCGCCGCCGTCTCGGTTCTCGTCTGAGCCATCACTTCCTGCTGCGTGGCGAGCGCCTGTTTGCGCTGTGTTTCAAGCATTTGATAAGCATCGGCCCGCGCGGCGCGAATCCGGTCTTCATAGCTTCTGAGCCGTTCGCCGTATTGCGCCAGCAGTTTCTGGGCTTCTGACTGGCGCCCGCTGCTCAACCGCTCGCGCTCTTCGAGCACCCGGTTGATCGGCTTGAAGAGGGTCGCATTGAGAATGAAGACGAGCACGATGATCAGAATGAAAATGAAGAGGAATGAGCCATCCACGCTCAGAATGTCGTCTGCCAGTGCGAGAATGATGGTTGTCAGAATGGTCACTCAGACTCTCCCCCGAAATTTCCGCTGTGAGATTTCGCGTGCCTGCGCCCTGATAGTGGCAACATGCTGTAAATACACCGCTTGATTTAAGCCCGGAAAACTAGCACATAATTTCACAACCTGTCAAACTTCGCGCAAAATTTCCGTACACTGTTTGCCTGTCACGTTTACCACTATAACGATCCACGCCGATTGATCCGCGCACGCTCGCTGAAAAATGTTTGTTGGACGATTGTTTCCTGGTTGACAATTATCCGGCGAATGGATATGATCTCCCGGCAATGACGACGAAAGTGAAAATTCCACCGAATCCGGCTGAGCAGGTGCTGCTGCGACTGATGCGCGTGGGCGACCGGTTATGGCGCGCTTCGGATGAGCGTTTCGCACGGTGGGGCCTGACCGACAATCATTACAATGTGCTGCGCATCCTGAACGGCGCGGGCGAACCACTCTCGCAGATCGAGATCGGACGGCGCATGCTCTCGTCGCGCGCGAATGTGACGAAACTGATTGACCTGCTTGAGGAGAAGAAATTCGTCCGGCGGCTTTCGTGCGGCGACCGGCGCGTGAATCTGGTGGAACTGACTGAAGCCGGAGCCAGGTTTCTGATTGAGTCGCTTGACGAAGTCAACAGCTTTGCCGCTGAGGCGATGAAACCGCTTACCCGGCAGGAACTGAAGGTGCTGGGGGAACTGCTCAGCAAACTGTAGTGATTCTTTTTTCAGGTCAGATTGTTTCCCAATTGACAATTAACGGATTAGCAAAATGCGAAAGGAGCGCGTGAGTGATGACACAGATCATCAGAGCGGCGGACAGGTTTCATATCGAAAGCGACTGGCTGTCGGCCTACTGGCTTTTCAGTTTTGACCGTTATTACGATCCGCAGAATCTCTCGTTCGGGCCGCTGCGGGTCTTCAATCACGACACCATCAAGGGCGGCGCGGGGTTTCCGACGCATCCGCACCGCGAGATGGAGATTGTGACTTACATTCTCGACGGCGAACTGACGCACAAGGACAGCACCGGCGGGCGCGGCGTCATTCACGCCGGTGAAGTGCAGCGCATGACTGCCGGAACCGGCGTGGCGCATTCGGAACTCAACAACTCGGCTCAGCCGGTCAGGCTGCTACAAATGTGGGTGCTGCCGGAGCAGGCTGGGCTGAAGCCCGGTTATGAACAGAAGCAGTTCACGAAAGAAGCAAAGGTCGGGCGGTTGCTGCCCATCGCTTCGGGGCAGGATCTGCCTGAGGCAGTGCGGGTGCATCAGGACGTGACCTTCTATGTCTCGACGATTCGTCCGGGCGATCAGTTGTCGCACGCGCTGAAGCCGGGCCGCCGCGCATTCCTGTATGTAATTGACGGCGAGATCACGGTCAACGAACACAAACTGAGTACCGGCGATCAGGCGCGGATCACGGATGAAACGGCGCTCGCGCTCGGTGCCGCGCGTGACAGCGAAATCATCCTGATTGACCTGCCCTGACGCGGCATCACCATAAAACACTTCAGGAGGAGCCAGGGTTATGTTCGGAAAACTGATTCAAACGGATGACAATTACGCGAGCCTGATTGCCCGTGTTTTTCTGGGCCTTGTGATTTTGCCGCACGGACTGCAAAAGCTGCTTGGCATATTCGGCGGGGCGGGCTTTTCCGGCACGATGGGATTTTTCACGAGCCAGGGCCTGCCTGCGGTGGCGGCGCTGCTGATTATTCTGGGCGAGTCGTTTGGCGCCCTTGGCCTGATCGTCGGCTGCATCAGCCGGTTTGCGGCGTTTGGCATTACGCTGATTATGCTCGGCGCAACTATGATGGTTCATTTGCCGAACGGTTTTTTTATGAACTGGACGGACAAACAGGCAGGCGAAGGCTTTGAGTATCATCTGCTGGCCATCGGACTGGCGCTGATTGTGATGCTCAAAGGCAGCGGGCGCTGGTCAGTTGACCGCATGCTGACGAGCCGTTTGTTCGACAAGTGAACCGGAATCAGGATCGGTTTTGATTCTGGCGGTGTGCAGGATTCGCGCCGGGCTGTGTGATGTTCTATACTGCGGACGTTGACGAACCACTGACTACTGACAAAGGACACAGATTGCAATGTCCGCCAGAATTACTGTTATTGTTTACATTCTGATCTGCCTTGAGGTGGGAATCCTGCTGATGGCGCTGCCCTGGACTCCGTACTGGAGCGATAATTTCTTCTTTGATTTTATTCGCAGTCGGCTGCATGCCTCGTGGTTGTCGGCGGCCTTGCAAAGCGGTTACGGGCGTGGCGCAGTCACGGGGCTTGGGGCGCTGAACGTTCTGGCCGGGCTGCGCGACGCCTTCAAATTCCGCGAGAGCGTGCAGGCGCTCAATAACTGGGAAAACTCAATGCCGAAGCAGCCGAAGCCGTCGGCTGTTTCACCAACCGCCGCTGAATCAGGTGTCATCACTTCATCCATTGGCCCGGCGTCCGCTGATTTATCTGATCACCAGCCGCCAACAGTTCCGCCACAGTCCTGAACCGCAGTCGGGCAGCCTGCCTGCCGCTGATTCAGCAGAACACGTCAGCCGAAAAGCCCAGCTCGCGGCTATTCAGCTTGCGGCTGAAGCGGGATGCCGGATGATTCAGATTCGTGAAAAGGATCTGCCCGCGCGTGAGCTTGGCGCATTCGTGCGCGCAGCGATCAGCGTGGCGCGGCCCTTTGGCGCACGAGTGCTGGTCAACGACCGGCCTGATGTGGCGCTGCTGACCGGAGCCGATGGCGTTCATCTGCGCACGACCTCGCTGCCGGTTGCTGAAGCGCGCGCCATGGCGCGTCGTCAGGGTCGGGATCAGTTTCTGATCGGCGTTTCGACGCACACGCTGAATGAAGCTGAAATCGCTGCGGAAAGCGGCGCGGATTTTATCGTTTTCGGACCAGTCTGGTCGCCGCTTTCCAAACAGGCGGGCGGTCCGCTGCCCGGCCCGGCTGGCCTGGCGGTAGTGTGCCGGGCAGTGAATATTCCGGTCCTCGGATTGGGCGGAATTGAGCTGGATAAGGTCGGTGAAGTTCTCAGTCAGGGCGCCGCCGGGGTTGCTGCCATCAGCCTGTTTGCCGATCTGAATTCGCTGGCTGAGAGCGTCAGACGGATTCTTGAAATTGACAGCCTGGGCGCGCGCGCAGCCGGACGCGGAAAGATTCCCGAACCCGTAAAGTGTTAATCACTCTAAGCTTCTCTCCACAATCTGCTTGCCGACTTTTTCCTGCCGGAGAGAAAAAACTGCTGGCCAGTCAGGTTTCATCTGCTATAATGCCCGCACCAATTACAAGGGTTTAGTTCAGTATTGCTCAGTTGGTTTGGGGTCGCGCCCTACCACGCGGCTTCATCGTCAAGCGATCCTGTAAAGTTTCGCCCAAGCTTTTTGAGTGCAGATGTATTCTGGAGCCAGGGAAAGGCAGCCTCAATTCCTGACAGGTTTCCTCATCGCTTGATCCGTGTTAGTGACTCGGTTGGGCAGGATTTTGACAGGCTTCCTGGAGCGTCTCACCGCGCGGCAAATCCCTGATTTCATCTCTGTGCGGATTATCGGCAGCAATCCGCAGCCATTCTTTATACACGCTGGCTTCGCTCACCCGAAGCGCGTGATCACGGAAAAAGTTGTTTAGAGTTCTGGTGAATCTGGTAGGCAACAGTGCGATGTTCGTGTGCCCTGACAGGTGTGCGCCTGGGCGCGGCACATGACGGTAATTATCAACCGGCGTCTGGCTCCTCTCCTCAGGAAACCCCGTCCTGAGTTAACGCCAGCGCCACAGGCTCCCGCCAGCCTGGTCACAATAAAGTTGTATCCATGAAAGCCCTCACGCCAAAGACCTGGACTTCACTGCTGAAGAACAATGATGCTGCGATGCTGTGGCAGGCGCTCAATCGCCTGGTGACAGCTCATCCGCTGGTGCGCTCAGCCCAGCGCAATCAGAACAACCCGGCCAATCCGGCTCCGCTCTTTTCCACCCGCGATCTGACGCAGGATTTGTATGTCACGCTGCTGGAAAAGTCGCGGTTCGATCATTACCTGAGCAGCCGGATGTCAGACGCCGAAATCGAACGCGAAATCTTTCAGATCGAACTGACCAACCTGCTGATCGGACGCCTGCGTCGCCAGCGACCGGAAAATTACCGGATCATTCGGCGCATCAACCAGGTGCTGGAATCATCGCCGCGCTTCAGAGTTTATGACCCCAACGGTCAGCGCAGCCGGAATACTCATTACCGTCATCCTGCCAGCCTGTTTTATGGCCTCAGCGAGTGGTCTGACAACAAACGCATCAAAGACAGCGGCACCTTTCAGGAACTGATGGCGGAAGTGGCGACAAGGTTGCGGAACCGGCGCCTGGTCGGGTGTCGCGGCGAAGCGCAGGTCATCATCACCAGTCAGGAGCTGACCGAACTGATCGTGGAAATTTTTACTGCGATTGATTCGCCGGCTTCGCTCAATACGCTGCGTTCGCTGACGCTCTCGAAGCTGCCTGTGTATGACGTTGCCATGACAACCATTGAAGATGACAGCAGCAACGATGACGGTCAGCCGCGCGGGCGGTTTCACGCGCTCGCCTCGACTGAAGCCAGCCCGGAGCAGGTGACGCTGCGGGCGGAACAGGCGGCGCTGGCCCGGCGCGCAGCCCGTGATTTTCTCGAGCGTCTCAGCCGCCTGACGCGCTCGCACGATGAGCGCACCGAACGGTTCTGGCGCGTGTTGTGGCACTGTTACTTTGATCCGGCTGAACCTTCGCAGCTTCTGATTGCGGAAATGGTCGGCATCTCTGATTCGTCGGTCAGCGATTACCGCCGCCGCATTGAAAGCGAGATGCGCAAACTCGGCTTTGAGCCGGAACAGTTGCGCTATTTTGCGGAAGAACTTGATGAACAGCTCCGCCTGCGGCTGAAACAGATCAGCAGACGCCGCGAACAACAGCGAGCCGAAAAAGCGGCCAGGCCGGTCTGGCCCGCTTACAGCTTCACTTCGCTGGCCTCAATTGAAGGCCTGCCGGTTGTCTAAGGCGGGCCTGAAGGGTGAACAGGCAGACCAGCTCAGGGCGGCCTTCACTTTTCACTGTGTGCGTCAGCGCCCGGCCTGTTTTTCCCTTGAGTTATGTCATTCGGCAGGGCTATGATGCCTCAGCCTTCAGTGCCCCGTGACAAGACACACAAGCAGAATCCAGCCAGTCACTGACGTGATCGGCCTCATCATGCGCGCTGAGTTTCTGCGTCAATTTCACGGGAAACAGTCCTGCCCCCCGGAAAAGATCAGAACCGCATTGACAGGTGTGACTGACGGGCGGATCGCGCGGGCCGGATGGCCTGCCAGGGTCGGCAAAAACTGATGAATCAGAAACAGCAGATCATCAATGCGTTAACGGTGGATGTGGAAGACTATTACCAGGTCGAAGCATTTGCCGGAGTTGTCAGCCGCGAGGAGTGGCCGCGCTGGGAATCGCGGGTGGAGCGCAACACCCTGACGATCCTTGAACTGCTGGCCAGATACCAGGTGCAGGGCACTTTCTTTACGCTTGGCTGGGTGGCTGAACGGCATCCGTCGCTGGTGCGGCAGATCGCGGCTGCCGGGCACGAAGTGGCCTGTCACGGCTATGAACACCGCCTGATTTATTCGCAGACGCCCGATCAGTTCAAAGCCGACGTGCGCCGCGCCCGCCGGATTCTGGAAGACCTGACCGGTCAGCCGGTGACGGGTTACCGGGCGCCGAGTTATTCAATTACCGGGCAGAGTTTGTGGGCGCTGGATGTGCTGATCGAAGAAGGCTTCAGCTACGATTCATCAATTTTCCCGATTCACCATGACCGCTACGGCGTGCCCGATGCTGAACGGTTTCCCCACGTCATCCGGCGCGCAGGCGGAGAACTCGTCGAATTCCCCCCCTCAACAGTCAGGCTCGCTGGCGTGAACTTTCCGGTTTCGGGCGGCGGCTATTTCCGGCTGCTGCCTTACGGGCTTTTCAGCCGGGGAGTGCAGCGCCTGAACCGACAGGAACAGCAGCCCGCAATCTTTTTTATTCATCCCTGGGAAGTTGATCCGGCGCAGCCCGTTGTGCCGGCGTCGCGCCTCAATATCTGGCGCCATCGCATCAATCTGCAACGCACGCTGCCGCGTCTGGAAAGGCTGCTCAGCGATTTTCGTTTTGCGCCTGTCGCTCAGGTGCTGAGCGGAATGCTGACCACTGCTGCGCGCGAATTTCGCCGCGATGACTCAGAAATTCAGCCGTCTCAGGCGGCGGCCCTGTAACAGGACTGCCACTTACTTTTCTAAAGTTGTGAATATTGCCGTCTCTGACAAAGCGCGGGAAAAGTCTCCGGCGCTCAGGCTCGTGAAGTATGCCGCCTCGTCCGGCGCGTGGTCGCCCGAAGTGTGGGCCGCGTGGGATGATTATGTGCGTCGCCACCCGGCAGGAACCTTTTGTCATCTGTCCGGCTGGAGCCGCGTCGTCGAACGCACGTTTCATCATCGTCCGGTCCATCTTTACCTCGAACGCGAAGGCCGAATTGCAGGCGTGCTGCCGTTGTTTCACGTCAGTTCGCGGCTGTTTGGTTCCATGCTGGTGTCGTCTCCGAACGCGGTTTATGGCGGCGCGCTCGCCGATGATGAAGCGGCGCAACGGTTGTTGCTCGAAGAAGCAAAAAAGCTCGCAGTTGAATTACAGGTGAATTACCTGGAACTGCGCGATCACAGAGTGCCGGTCTCGATGGACGGCGCGCGGCTTGAGGATGGTGCGGAATTCAGGGCGAAGGAACTTTACGTTTCCTTCGAGCATCCGATCACGACCGATGAAGAAGCGCTGATGAAGACCTTCCCGCGTGACGTGCGCACGATGATCCGCAAGGGCATCAAAAACGGGTTGAGCGGCGAACGCGGGCGCGAGGAGATGCTTGACGATTTCTATGACGTTTATGCGCTCAGCCTGCGGAATCTGGGCACGCCGGTCTTTCCGAAAAAACTCTTTGCCGAATTTCTGCGCGAATTCCCGAACGACAGCGACATTCTGCTGATTCGGCAGCACGGGCGCGTGGCGGGCGCAGTGCTGAGTTTCTATTTTCGCGGTTATGTCATGCCGTATTACGCCGGAGCTTACGCGGAATTTTATCGCGCCGGAATCAACAATCTGATGTACTGGGAGCTGATGCGCAGCGCTGCGGCGCGCGGTTATCTGAACTTTGATTTTGGCCGCAGCAAACTGGGCACCGGCGCGTTTGAATTCAAGCGCGGCTGGGGCATGCAGATGCGCCCGCTGCCGTACCGGTTTTTTCTCGTCAGGTCGCAGGAGATGCCGAATCTCAATCCGACCAATCCGAAATTTGAACTGATGATCAGAATCTGGAAGAAACTGCCCCTCGGCGTGACCCGCCTGCTGGGGCCGATGATAGTCAGAAATTTACCGTAAAAGCCTGAGCCGGACAGCGGATGGTAAAGTCTGCCCGGCGCTGAATCAGATTCTGAATCGTGACCGGTCAGTTCATTCCCGGTTGTGAACGGACACAACTGACAAGGATCATTTATGCAAGCCCCGTCAGGAACTCAGATTTCCGTTGTCGTTCCCTGTTTCAACCAGGCCGGCTACCTTGACCAGGCCATTGCCAGCGTGCTGCGCCAGAGCTGGCCGCAGGTTGAAATCATCGTCATCAATGACGGTTCGACCGACCACACGGCTGAAGTCGCCGCTCAGTACCCGCAGGTCAGATATTTTTATCAGACGAATCAGGGTCGCTCAGCCGCCCGCAATTTCGGCGCGCGCCAGAGCCGCGGAGCTTATCTGGTCTTTCTGGATGCCGATGATGAACTGCTGCCCAATGCGCTCGAAGACGGAATGAACTGTTTCGCGCAGCACCCGGACAGCGGTTTCGTATATGGCCAGTATCGCCTGATTGCCGCTGACGGTTCACCGCTGCCGCTCTCGCCGCGCGTGCCTCCCGCCGAAGAGGGCTACCAGACATTTTTGCAGCAGAACAGTGTCGGGATGCTGGCAGCAGCGATGTTTCGGCGCGCCGCTTTCGAGGCCGTCAACGGTTTTGACGGAAAGCTGGAGGCCTGTGAAGATTACGAACTCTACCTGCGCCTGGCGCGCCACTGCCCGGTGGCCCGGCATCAGAACCTGGTCGCGCTGTATCGTCAGCACGGTTCCAACACCACACTTGATTCGCAGTTGATGCTGCTGACGGCGCTCAACGTGCTGAAAGCCCAACGTCCCCTGGTGCGCGGCAATCAACATTGCGAAGCCGTTCTGCAAAAGGGCATCGCCTTTGCCCGCGAAGTCTATGGGCAACGGCTGATGGCTGACGTGCAAAGAAATCTGACTTCGGTCAGAACCTGGACGCGCGCGCTGTCCGGCCTGGTGATGATTCTGCGTCATTATCCCAACGGGGTGAAAAAAGGGCTGAGCCGAAGGCTGAAGGCCTTCTTTCGCGGAAGCTGGCAATCACACCCTGGCACGCGGCTCTGACCACAAGCCGCCCTGCTGAAATCCGCCCTGCAACATTTTCTCCAGACGCCTGAATCCTGAACCCTGAATCCTGATTCCTGTTTTTATCAACGAACAGGAATCAGGATTCAGGGTTCAGGATTCAGGCGTCTGGACGCTTCAGTCATAGAGCCAGTGCGTGAGCCACGCGGCAAATTCCTTTCCGTGCCAGTCCTTCACCTGCACGCGCGGCAATTCAAAACAATCTGAGTCCGGCCTGACCACGCCCCGGCGGGTGGCGCAGGCCCGCACGAATCCGGCTTCGCGCACCAGCGCCGGGCTGTCAGCGCCGTAATCGCCGTAAGGATAGGCAAAGCTCGTCAGGCGGCGATGTAGTAACTCTTCCAGAAAACTTTTGCCCTCGGTGATTTCGTCAAGCTGCCTGTCGCCTGAGAGCCGCGACATCATCGGATGAGTCGCTGCATGCCCGCCGATTTCGATCAGGTCGCCCGCCGCGAGTGTCCGCAGTTCATCGGCATCGAGAAAGCGATGGGTTTCGCGCACGACCTGGCTTGTGCCCGTCTGTCGCCTGATTTCGTCAAGAAGCTGCGCGCGGGCGCTGTCTTCAAGCGGCTGTAGCAGCGGATAGAGTTCACGATAAAGCCGGTGGCGCGGCGTTGGATCGTGGCCCTGCGCAGCGCGCCACTGCGGAAAGCTGAGATTGTCGCTGGCGCTTTCTGCGGCAGTCATTTCAACGCTGTGACCACTGATGCTGAGCTGAAATTGCAGTGGCAATGGTCCCGGCTGCAGCAGCAGTGCTTCCAGTTCATCCGACCAGAATTCGCGGCGGCGTCCGATGTGGCCGCTGGTGACAAAGACCGTGGCCGGAATTTCGTACCGTTCAAGCAGCGGCTTCGCCGTGTGCAGGTTATCAGCGTAACCATCGTCAAAAGTGACTGCGACCGGACGGCGTGAAAAGACCGATGGCTGATCGTCCGTCACCGCCTGCATCAGTTGCGCGAGCGGCACAGGGCGGAACTTCCGGCGCAGCACGGCAAGCTGCTCGGCAAAATGCTGTGGCGACACGCAGCAATCCCAGGGATCGGGCCGGGCATCCGTGATGCGGTGATACATCAGAATCAGCCCGCCGCGCACGTAATGATGGCTGAGTCGCTGCCTGGCCTGGTTCAATTTGGCCGTGAGGTTGATCATTTATTTGACCGCTCTGACCGTAATGGAAAATTCGTAATCGCGGTCGTGATAATCAAGTTCTTCAGGTTTCAGTTCAGCGGCTGACAGGCCGTGCAGAAATGAAATGGCCACCAGCACATTGCCGAACGCTTCAATGCGGATTCGTTCAGGCACGAAGTATTCGGCAAACAACCGGCGCGCTGACCACGTTGTGAAGCGCCAGTGATCGCCCCAGCGTTCAGCTTCGGCGCGGCAAATTTGATGACTGATGCCTGGAAAGGTCGCCAGCAGCACGCCGCCTGGTTTCAGAATGCGATAGAGCGTTCGCAGCGCCGCCCGCGAGTCATAGATCATATGCAGCGTTTCGGTGAAGATGATGCAGTCAAATGAATCGGACGGAATCTGCGGCGCGTCTGACAAATCACCGATAATCGTTACCTGCGGATGACCGGCTTCAACGTGCATCGCTTCGGCGCAATTCACGCGGTCGCCGCCAAAGCGAAGGGTGTAGCTGCTGTCGCCCATTTCCAGCACGCGCCCGCGAATGTCGGCGGCGTTCGCGGCCAGAAATTTTTCGATGTAATACCGGTCAATCGGCCCGCCGCGCGAATACCCGTAATCGCGGCAGACCGGCGTCAGGCGGCGCAGGCTGCCAAACCGCACCCAGCCCGGCGGCGGCCATTGCCAGAACGCTCGCCGCACGCGACCCGGCACGACCGCTTTCAATAAGGCCTTAAGCGCACTGAAGCCGCTCGGTGAAATGATCTGTTCAGGACTGGACATAAACTGAGGCTCCTGCGAGGCACCGGCTGGTTGTGGGATGGTGAAACGATTTCAGCGCCGCTGATTGAGGTAACACAGAACTGCTTCGTAAAGTGAAGGCCGCACGCCATCGCTGGCCAGCGCGACGGCTTCAGGTGACGGGTCGCTGCTGACAAGCATGGTGCGACAACCGGCCTGTCGCCCGGCCTGCAGATCTGACACTGAATCACCGATCAGCACCGCAGCGGCCAGATCAATGTCAGGAAAATCACGCTGCGCCTGAGCGAGCATCCCCGGTTGCGGCTTGCGGCACTCACACTCTCCGTTGTCGTGCGGGCAGAAATAGATTGCCGCAATGTGCGCGCCGGCTTCATCCAGTTCCGCAAGCATCCAGGCATGCAGCGCGTGCAGTTCGGCTTCAGTCATCAGCCCGCGCGCAATGCCGCGCTGATTGGTCACGATAATCAGCCGCCGCCCGGCTTCGGTCAGCAGTCGCAAAGCTTCTGTAGCGCGCGGCAGAAATTCAAACTCTGACCTGTGCCTGACGTAAGCGCCCGGCAGACGGCGATTGATGACGCCATCGCGGTCGAGAAAGAAGGTTGCCGGTTCAGTGTCTGCGGTCATTTCAAACAGGCTGTAGTCCCAATCTGTAAATATCCCCTGCCTTCAGGTCAATGGCATTAAGTTAAGCGAGAGAACAAACAGGAAGAGAGATGACCGCAGCAGACGGAAATAACGGAACAGACGAAACCAGGCCGCTTCAGCACAGGTCTGTATTCCGTCTGTTCCGTTATTTCCGTCTGTTCCGTCATCTCTCTTCTGCTTAACTTAATGCCATTGGCCTTCAGGTCGGCAGGTTTGATTGATTCCTGAGGATTGGGTGTTCAGGCTCGCTGTGTTTATGAGGCGCCCAGATTGCGCTCGGCCAGTCGGATGACTGAACCGGGCTGCCGCTGTCCGGGGTTTTCCAGCAGGTCGGCCAGCCGTTCCATCAGCGGTGTCCAGTTGTATTCGTCTTCGACAAAGCGCCGGGCCGCGTCGCCGATTTCCGCGCGAAAGGCAGGGTCGGCGATCAGATGCATCACAGCTTCGACGTATTCCGCCGTGTCACGCGCCACGAGCAGGTGCGAGCCGTCTTCGGCTGCAAGGCCCGCCACCACGTCGGGCGAAGCCACGACGGCGCGACCCGAAGCCATCGCTTCAAGCGCCTTGTTCTGCACGCCGCGCGCAATGCGCAGCGGAATCACGCAGGCAGTGGCTGCCGCCAGGTAAGGCCGCACGTCTTTGACAAAGCCGGTCACTTTCACGCCGGGCAGTTCGCCCAGGCGAATCACTTCGGGCGTCGGGTCGCTGCCCACGATCAGAAATTCAGCGCGCGGTTCACGCTGGCGAATCAGCGGCAGAACTTCACCGGCAAAATAGCGCACGGCTTCGGCGTTCGGGTAATAGTCCATCGCGCCGGTGAAGACGATGCGCACGGCGTCCGGGTCGGCCAGAAAACGGCGCTCGCCGGTCGGCAGGCTGTCAGGGGCAAAGGCCGGAAAGGCATCAGGCCGGAAGCGTTCAAGGTCCACGCCGTTGGTGATCGAATGCAGCCGCGTGTGGCGCGTGAATTCATCGAGTTCATCCAGCAGCGCAATTTCGCGGGGCGCAATCAGCACCGTGTGCGCGTGAGACCTGATGATGCGGTATTCATACTTGCGCAGCCGCTTCCATTCAATGCCGTAAACCCAGGACATCGGCCAGTTCATTTCTTTGGCATAGTCGCGGTACTTTTCTGAATCAACATCGCCCATATCAATCACAGCGCGCCCGGCCAGTTGCGGCGGAACATACTGCGCCATCGTCGAAGACCAGACGTAAACGGCTTCGATGCCGTGTTCGGCCACCACGCGGCGCACGGCCTGGCGCATGGCCCGCGAACCGAAATAACCGAACGAGAGCGGGCGGGGACTCAGCAGCGTCAGCCCGGCCCGGACGGCTGATGCGCGGCGGTGCCGGGGAATCAGTGTGACCGAAGCGCAGTATTTCGTCAGTTCGACCTGCGTGCCGAGTTCCTCAACCGTTTCAGCAAAAGTCATCAGGTGAACTTCGTGGCCGCGCCCGGCGAGCGTGTTCATAAGCCTGAACGGACGCACCTGCGTGCCTTTATTCGGCGGGTACGGCGTGCGGTGCGTGAGCAGAAGGATTTTCATGACTGTTCCTGGATGAGTGCGGCGGGCATGCGGCCCTGCTGATTGACGGGGGAATTGAAGTAATACCATCAAAGACCAGAGCCTGGCAACGGGTAATCAGGACTCGCTGAAGCTGAGCGAAGGAAGGCGTTGAGGCGTTGATTGAAGAGAAAAAGCGCCTGCTGCGGCCCTCCTGTAGTGACCATAAAAGCTGACCAGAAAGCGCCGCTCAAAGCTCCAGGCCGGGGCTTTTGCAAAGTGCGATAAAAAACTTCATCCACGAAGGGACACGAAGGATCACGAAGAAAAACCTCGGTCTTTTGTCTTGCTTGGTGGTCCTTCGTGTCCCTTCGTGGATAAAAAAGGATGATGCTGACCTGGTTTACTGACTTTGCAAAGACCCTGAGATCCAGGCCGGGACTGTGAACACACAGTTGACAACTTCATCAGTCGGCATACTACTCCCGGCCATCGCTTTTCATGCTCAGTTGCAAAGATAAAATTACTCGCTGCCCCACAAAGCCGACAGCGAGGTTTCAGCCATTCAGCCAGCAAGTATCGCGCTGAAGACCAGCAGGGAGAGTTCACTGATGAAGAGCTTCACCCGACGGCACGCGCCACGATCTGGCGTACAACTCCGTCTCGGGTCTCTATGAGAGTTACGATTCATCGTGGTTCGACTTCAACGCCGCAACGAAGATGCTGCGCGCGATTGACGGAACGAAGATCACCTTCGGCGTGACGCTGACGCTGACCGGATCGTCGAGCCAGACGACGACGACGAATGCGGCAGGTCAGTACACTTTCTCGAATCTGCCGTGGAGCGGAAATTTCACGATCACTCCGGCCAAAAGCGGCCAGGCCTTCACTCCGTCAGCGCGCAGTTACACGAACCTGACCGCAAATCAGACCGGGCAGAATTTCACCGCCGCCGCCGCGCTGCCGCCCTCAGGGCCGCAGACGTGGAGCAAAACGATCAACTACCGGTATAATGCCGTCGGCGCGCTCGCGAGCATCGGAACCGACCTGACCGGCACTGATCCGAACGCGACGACGAATGTGGTGAGCAGCCTCAGCTACACCGGGTTCGGCGCGACGCAGACAGTCAGTTACGGCAACGGACGGCGGCTGACGCTCGGTTATGACACGAACCGGCATCAGATGACCTCGATGATTGTGGACCATCAGAACGGGACGGATCAGATCGTCAACCGGACGTACAGCTACACGACACCGGGCAATTATGACAACGACGGGCGGATCAAACAGATCACGGACCACCTCGATCCGAACTACACGGTGAATTACACCTATGACGCTTTCAACCGGCTCTCGACGGCCAGCGGCGGGCCATACGGCGATACGTATTACCGAAACTACAGCTATGACGAGTTGGGGAATCTGCTGCGTGTGGAGACGAGCCGCGACTGGCAGAACGCGACGAATTACAGCGTGGCGCTGGCGACGAACCGGATCAGCAGCGTGACGACGCAGCTTTACGGCTGGACGACACAGACGGTGAATTACACGTGGGAGGCCTCAGGCAACCTGACGAACGACGGACTGCGAACCTACACCTATGACGCGACGGGCCGTCAGAAGGAAGCTGGAGCGGATCATTGAGGGTTGCCTGCATCACTGACAATGATGGTCTGAGCCGCCAGCCTTACCCGCAGGACTCTTCGCTGATAATTGCACGTGCCTGCTTCAGACTCTTTCCCGGTTCCGCAATCACGCGTTCATTCGAGACCTGCCATTTCAGGCCTGGCATCAGCCTGATGACGATCCGGTCTGCCCGTAATCTGGTCAGGCAGGCCAAAACAGGCTGACACAGGGGCGCCGCACGCCGGAGCCTCCGACAATCGGGACTTCGGGATGAGTTTCCGGGTGTGAAAGCAGAATTTCAGCCTCGTCAGCTTTGATCAGTCCGGGCAGGCGCAGGAAAAAATTCTGGCATTTCCAGGGTTGTAGTGGCATTCTCACCTGGCCCCTTGTAAACTACCGCCCTACCGGACAATCCCCGATACATACCGCTTCAGTCGGTCCGTTCCAGTCAGGTGCAGGTGTGTTATCCCGGAAAATTTATGATCAAACTGCTGAATGTTGTGGGCGCTCGCCCGAACTTCATGAAGATGGCTCCCATTGTGGCCGAAACGCTGCGGCGACCGACCGCAGTGACTCAGGTTCTCGTTCATACGGGGCAGCATTACGACGAAGCCATGTCGGCTTCATTCTTCCGCGACCTGGGCATGCCCGCGCCGGACGTCAATCTGGAAGTCGGCTCAGGGACGCACGCTGAACAGACGGCGCGGGTGATGCTGGCTTTTGAGCCGGTGCTGCTCAGACAGCAGCCGGACTGGGTGGTCGTGGTTGGTGATGTCAATTCCACGCTGGCCTGTGCGCTGGGGGCGAGCAAGCTGGGCGTCAAAGTGGCGCACGTCGAAGCGGGCTGGCGCAGCAACGACTGGGCGATGCCTGAAGAGGTCAACCG
>CAYWDW010000008.1:21462-21753 GCA_964457105.1 uncultured Heliobacteriaceae bacterium | reverse complement strand
CAGGCAGGTCGGCAGGCTTGTCCTTGAGATACTGCATGAAAAAGGGAAACTGAATTTGTTCGCGGAAGTACAGTCCGGTTTTGACGCCGAAGCTGACATTGCCAAGTTTGTCGCCGTCGCCGCGCGCCCAGCCGCCGTGCGACCACGGCCCCATCACCAGCAGGTTGGTCGCGCCGGGATTGTTTTTGCCGACGGCGCGGTAAGTATGAAACGGCCCCATCGGGTCTTCGGCATCGAACCAGCCGCCGACATTGAGCACGGCGCATTTCACATTCTTCATAAACTTCCACA
>CAYWDW010000008.1:12300-21452 GCA_964457105.1 uncultured Heliobacteriaceae bacterium | reverse complement strand
CGAACGCCGCTGCCAGAACTCATCGTAATTCGGATGGTCAACGATCTCCTGCCAGTAAGTCGCTTCGCCCTGAAAGAGTTTCTGATTGATTTCACTGAGCGGCGGCAGATTCAGAAACAGTTCGTAACCATCAGGCGTGCCTGCCTCAAAAGACTGTCGCGGCGGCGGCGGTTGCGGCGCGCCACGCCGCGGACGAAACGAGGAATAGAACCAGAAATTCGCCGCCAGCATAAACGCGCCGTTGTGATAGACATCATCGTTGAGATAGTAATCAGCCGTCGGCGCCTGCGGCGAAGCGCATTTGAGCGCCGGGTGCGAATCAATCAGGCTCGCCGCGACGTGAAAGCCCGGCTGCGAAATGCCCCACATCCCGACCCTGCTGTTGTGATTCGGAATGTTTTTGAGCAGCCATTCGATGGTGTCGTAAGTGTCGGTGCTTTCGTCAATGTCCTGCGGCCCGCGTTTGTCCGGCACGTGCGGGCGCACCTGCTGAAATTCGCCTTCGGACATGTAGCGCCCGCGCGCATCCTGATAGACGAAGATGAATCCTTCGCGCTCGAACTCAGCCGACGGGCCAAGCGAGGTGCGGTAATTATCAATGCCGTAAGGCGCGACGCTGTATGGCGTGCGCATCAGCAGAAACGGATAACGCTGCGACTGGTCCTTCGGCACATAGACCACTGTGAAAAGCCTGACGCCATCGCGCATCGGCACCAGATATTCATATTTGGTGTAACGCGCCCGAACATTGTCAGCATTCTGCGCCATCGTGCGCGCGGGTGCCGCCAGCAGCAGCGCCAGCACGAACAAAACAGGGCCGAAGCGTCGGAGCAGGGCAGTCTGAATCACGTTGATTAATCCTCCTCGATCTGAATGATGATTTGCGGGCGGTGTGGCACCGGATTTTTATCAGCGAATCAAATGAATGGCAACGCCGCAGGAAGATAAAGTGCGGGCAGACTTACCGGGTTTCAGAACTGATTGACGCTGCGTCAGGTTTCAGTCGTTGGTTCGGTTCCCGCCTCATCACGCTTCGGAAAGAGCAGCGACAGCGTGATGGCCGCGCCAATGACCGTCACAATGAAGCCCAGCGACAGGCTGATCGGGAATTTGCCGCCGTACCAGTCATTGAGCCAGACCATCTTCAGTCCGACAAAGATCAGCACCGCAGCGAGGCCGTACCTGAGCAGATGAAACTTGTCCACGGCTCCGGCCAGCATAAAATACATCGCGCGCAGTCCGAGAATGGCAAAGATATTCGACGTGAACACGATCAGCGGCTCATCGGTCAGGGCAAAGATCGCCGGGACTGAATCAATCGCAAAGATGATGTCCGTCATCTCCAGCACCAGCAGCGCCACCAGCAGCGGCGTCGCATGCCACACGCCAGCCAGGCGCACCAGAAAATGATCGTCGTGCAACAGCGGCGTCACCGGCACCAGGCGGCGAAACAGTCGCAGCATCGGATTGTGTTCCGGCTCGAACCGCTCGCTGCCTGCCCACATCATCCGCGCACCGGTCACGATCAGAAAGACCCCGAAGATCACCAGCACCCAGTGATACTGCATCAGCGCCGCCCCGATGGCGACAAAGATGGCGCGAAAGACGAGCGCCCCCAGAATGCCGTAAAACAACACCCGATGCTGATAGCGCGCCGGAATGTGAAAGTAGCCAAAGACCACCACGAAGATGAAAATGTTATCAACCGAAAGCGACTTCTCGACGACATAACCGGTCAGAAATTCGAGCGTCACCTGCCACGCCGCCGCGTCCGGCACGAAGCCGGGCAGCGCCGTCAGCCGCGCATCCTGCGGGAACTTCCAGAGCGCGTACTGATACAGACCGAAGTTGAAGATCAGCGCCAGCGCCACCCAGACGACGCTCCAGGTCGCCGCTTCACGAAATGAAACCTCGTGCGCGTGGCGGTGAAAGACGCCCAGATCAAGCGCCAGCAGCAGCAGCACGAAACCTGTGAAAGCCGCGTAAGCCCACCAGTATTCGGCAAAGGGAAAAAGAATTGTGTCCATTTGGTTCAGTTGGGTCAGTGATGATTGATTGAAGCGCATCCTGCGCGCATAAAAAAAGACCTTTTGCGCGTGAATGGCAAAAGGTCTTGATCCGCGAAGCCAGTTGGCTGACCTGCGCTGATGAGCCGGATTGCCGCCGGGCAATCGTCCTGACGACTCATCAGATCCCGGAGGCGATCTACTCCCCTGTGGTCTGATTCAGCGAGCCTGGCGAGTTACGCCACAAACACAATCAGATAAAAAAAGACGACGGTCGCCACCAGCGCCAGCACCCAGGCTGCCCGGTAAATAATCGTGCTGGTGCGCGTGCCCTGAAAAGAATCGTCGTCGTAATTTTCAGGCCGCATCGAATGACTCCCTTCACCTGGCGGCAGACAAATGTTGATTGCACTCCCCGGCGCACGAGAATGTGCCTTCCCGTGCGCCCATTCTTCAGCGCCGCATCTGCTGTGTCGTCCCCATCAGCAGCAGGGCTGACGCTGCTCCTTTGGGCAATCATCGTGCCACTGCGTGGATGGTCCAGTACGCGAGCGTGAGCGAGCGCCCCGACACTGCGGACCGGGCGCTCGCACCCGCTCGCGTACTGTAACCGGCACGCGGTGGCCGATTGATCCAGGCGCGCTTCCGGCGGCTGCGCGCTTTCAGGGCTGAGACAAAATGCGACAACATCGGGACAGGATTGCGCACAAAAGAATGGCGCTGCGAACGATGTCACAGCGCCTGCCTTTCACCGGGGTGGTGATTCCGGTTGCTGAAACGATCATCAATCGGACGGCTCAGTTTCGCAGCCTGATTCTGAAGGCTGTGCCGATGACGTGCAGGTTGCCGGGGCGCGCGCGTCCGTCATTCTGGCGCAGGTAATAAAACTCACCCGTGAAGCGCGGGCTGAATTCCTTGCTGCAGCCGATTGAGAAACGATTGCGCGTCCACCGGCTGGCGCTGCTGTCATAAAAAACTTCGTTGGCGACGAAGGGCTTGAATTTGAATGAGCCGAGGCGGGCCGGATGCTCGATCTGCAGGCGGTTGCGCCAGACCGTGAAATCGCGGCTGGAAAGGCGCACGCGGCGTTCAATCCGGGTGCGATCAGAAATCGTGAACCGGCCTGGAAAGATGCGCCCGGTCACATCCAGATTCAGCCGGTGCTCAAAGACCTTGCGCCCGGCTGAGGGCTGCTGTGCGATGTAAAGATAATGCGGCTGAATGGTGAAGTGGCGATTCGGTTTGAAGGCAATGCCGACGCCAAGGCGTTCATCAACGGGACGGCTGATCTCGCGTCCGAAGCGCAGCCCGCCGCTCAGCACCAGCTCAGCCTTTTTATTGATGGGCGCAATCATCTGCGTTTCATTCCAGAATTGTGTGTCGTGGCGTGGCGGCGTCTGCGCCAGCGTGGCAAACGCGAGGCAGAAGGGCAGCGAAAAAGCAGGCAGGTATCGAATCAATCTCAAGACTGGCAGGCTCCCGGAGTTGTCGCTGTCGCTGACAGCAGGATGAAGCTGGATCACAGGGCGGCGCGTGTTTGCTGAAAGACACCGTTGAGAATAGTGACAGCGGTTTCCATCGTGGCCAGTATAGATGCGGGAGAAAGCAGCGGTAAAGTCAGACTTCGATGAGGTTGCCGAAAGCGCGGGCGAAGCTGGCGTCAGCCCAGGCGATGCTGCCTGAGCCACTCTCGAAACGTGCGCAAAGCAGCGGCCTGGCCCTGAGTCTTGCTCTGTTCCAGCGTCTGAGTCATGACGGCGCTGGTCAGAAACGGAAACGCGAGACTGGCTGGCGCTTCGATGTATGCTCCTCCAGTCAGATGAAAGATCTGCAGCCGCCTTTCGTCATAACGCCAGAATTCAGGCACGCGCATCGTCGCATAAATTTCAAACTTGCCGCTGTCTTCATGCGCAATGTCAATCTCAACCACCACATCAGGCGGCGGATCAACCGCCAGATCAATTTTCGTCTTTCCGATGATCCGCGCAGCATTTTGGACGTAAAAACTGGTGTCAGGCTCCGCGCCCTTTTCTTCCTCTTCCTGCCTGAAGGTCGTGGAGCCAAGGCTTTCAACCGGAATGTCCATTTCCCAGGAGATTGCCGCGACGATCCGCAGGACCAGATCCTTGAAAATTTCATGCTTTGGGGAGAGGGTCATGAGATTCAGTTTTCCGCGATTGTAACTCACGCGCACACTGCCGGCTTCACCGAGATCTTCCAGCAACTGCTCGTACTCGGCCCAGGGAACATCGCGCAGAGTAATCATTCCACCAGCCGGGAGGCAGGCCAGGGCTTCCAGATAATTCGATGTTGCAGATGACATAAAACTCCTTGTTGACTCACCGCCAGGGCAGGAATTATACGCCTGAAGCCCGCGAGTCTAAACATCAATGCCGTACTTCTCAAAGCGACGATAAAGCGCGGCGCGACTCAGGCCGAGGGCTTCGGCGACGCGGCTGATGTTGCCGCCGTAATGTTTCAGCGCCTTGAGGATCATGGCCTTTTCAATATCGTCCATCGTCATCGAACCAACCTGCGGCAGTGAATCGCGGCCCGGTTCTCTGGTTTCCATTTCGAGCGGCAGTCGGAAGTCTTCAATTTCCAGCACGTCATTGCCGCTGACCAGAATCGTGCGTTCAATCAGATGGCGCAATTGCCGGATGTTGCCAGGCCAGGGCAGCGTTTCCAGCCAGCGCAGCGCGGCTTCACTGATTGACAGGCCCGGACGACGATAAACCCTGGCCATGTTTTCGAGCAGGTGCGCGGCGATGAGCGGAATGTCAGCCGCGCGCTCACGCAGCGGCGGCAGATGCACGGCGATCAGGTTGAGCCGGTAAAGCAGGTCTTCGCGGAACTGCCCGCTCGCCACCATCCCGGTCAGGTGGCGATTCGTCGCTGAAATGACGCGCACATCAACCGTGCGGGTGACGCTTGAACCCAGCACTTCATAAGTTCTGTCCTGCAGCACGCGCAACAGCTTGACCTGCGCGCTCGCGTCCAGATCACCGATTTCATCCAGCAGGATCGTCCCGCCATCGGCGAGTTCAAAGCGGCCCCGGCGATCAGCGCGCGCATCGGTGAACGCGCCTTTGACGTGGCCGAACATTTCGCTTTCAAAAAGCTGCGCCGGAATGCCGCCCAGGTTGACCTTGATGAAAGCCTGGTCGCGGCGCTGACTGTTGCGATGAATCGCTTCGGCAATCAGTTCCTTGCCCGTGCCGCTGTCGCCCGTAATCAGCACCGATGCGTCAGTCGCCGCCACGCGCCCGATGACTTCAAGCAGGCGCAGGAATTTCGGATCGCCGCCGATCAGCTCACGAAAATCATAGCGGGCGTCAAGCTCTTCGCGCTGCGGGTTCGGCGTGTGTGCCGAACCCGCGGCAGCCAGGCTGAGCGCAGTTTTGACTGATTGCAGCAGTTGCTGATGCGTCCAGGGTTTGGTGATGAAATCCGTCGCTCCGGCGCGCACGCCCGCGACGGCAAGCTGAATCGAACCCCACGCCGTCAGCAGAATGACCGGCAGGGACGGGCGCAGCGCCCTGATCTGCCGGAGCAGTTCAAGGCCTTCCTCGCCGCTCGTCTGCCGCGAGAAATTCATATCCTGAATGACCAGTTGAAACGGCTGTTGCGCAATCAGCGTCAGAGCCTCAGTCGGCGTCGCCGTCGCCTGCGTGCGATAACCAGCCTGCCGCAGAAGCAGTGAAAGTGAAGTCGTGACCGATGGATCATCATCAACAATCAGGATGATCGCCTGGTTTCTGCCGGAAGCGTCTTTGCTCATTGCGTAAGCGGCAGGTAAACAATGCTGTCCTGAAATTCATCAGCAAAAGAGGCCAGCGCGAGCAGGATCAGTTCTTCAATCGTGGCGCCAGGGCTCAAATCGGGATTGATGGTAAGAATGCCGGGGATGTGACGCCCCAGAGACAAATGATCAGCCAGGTGTCCAGGCATTGATTTGCGATTGCCGGTTATCAGGATGAAATCCTGATCTTCACACCAGCACAGGATGTCAGGATCTGAGGTCCCTTTTTTGGGAGCGCCTGGATCACCGATCATCCACACCGTCAGGCCCGGCTCTTTCCTGAGCAACTGAACACGAAAGAGAGGATCAATATTTTCATCCAGCAGATACCTGAGACTCATCATTCAGCCTGCGCAGGTTCCATCTCAGCCGCTGCTCTGCGCTCTTCCTTCAGTTGACGCATTTTCACCGTGACAGCAGAGGGGGTGCGTTGTTGTTCCTCGCGCGCTTTGCGACTGAAATCAAGCCAGTCTTCCAGGTAGGCTGTGACGGTTTCCCCGTGACGCAGGTAATAAAGAATCGTGGCGTAGACCTGTTCGAGACTAACCGTCTGGAAGCGCCCGGCGATTTCTTCAGGTGAGCGGCGGCGATGAATGTACTCATAAAGAATACTTTCGATGCCAACCCGCGTTCCTCTGATCCGAATATCGTCCGGCGCCAGAAAGTCGAAATAATCTTCAAGCTGCATAATCGTTTTTCGCTGCTACTCGTAATGCAGCGCCTCCGCCGGTTCAGCCACGTTTCAGCTCCTGTGCGAGGTCGGCCAGATCAACCACAAAGGCGTTTTCGCCTTCGCGCGTCAGGGCCAGCAGGAAATCCGTCCGATCCAGCCCGGCCAGTTGCGCCGCCCGTTCCTGAGAGATGTCGCCGCGCTCGTACCAGTGAATCGCCGCCGCCAGCCGCAGCCTGTCGGCGAATTCCTGTGGCGAACGACGCAGCGCAGAGAAAACGTCTTCATCGAACGAGATGGTAATTTCTGTCATCCGTGACTCCTCTTTCCCATCTGCTTCCGGTTACTCGTAATGCAGCGCTTCTGCTGGCTGCACTTTAGTCGCCAGCCGACTCGGATACAAGCCGCAGCAAATCGTCAGCAGATAGATCAGCGCGAGCGAGATCAGGAGGCTGTAAAAATATACCTGCGGCGTCGCAAAGCCGAGTACGTCAAGCAGCGGAAACTGAATCACGACGAGCGTGCCGAGCAACAGGCCGAAGCTCGTGATGATCAGCAGTTCGCCGAGAATCTGATGATAAATGCGGCGCGCAGTCGCGCCTTTCGCGCGGCGCAAGCCGATCTCCTTTGTGCGCTGCGTCACGCTTTGCCATAAGACGCCCGTCAGTCCGAGCGCGACCATCAGCATCAGAAAGCCTGCGACCAGACCGAAGGCGGCCATCGGCACGTAATAGCTCTGGTGATTTTCGGCGCGCATCTGCGCGATGGTTTTGACATCGAAGGACCAGTCTCTGGCTATCGCCTGCAGGCGTTTGACCAGCTTCTCTTCAAACTCAGCCGTCGTGCCCGGACGAACCCGGAGCACAAAATTGCGTGGCACTTCGCCGTCCGGCAGGTTCAGATCGTTGCGATACAGCTTGTAACCATACAATTCGCGGAACTCACCGTTCTTGCGAAAGTCGTCAATCACGCCGATGACGCGCTCGGCCTTTCGTTTCGTGCCGTCTTTTTTCACACGCTCTTTTTCTTCGAGCCGGTCAATCAGGTTCTGGCCCAGCGGATCTTCGTCACCGAAATATTCGCGGGCGGTTTTCTGATTCAGGATGACCGGCTTGTAATCCTGGCCGTCATCTTCCTGACTGAACCACCTGCCGCGCACGATGTGCAGGCCAAAAACTTCTTTCGCGTCGTCGGTCATGAAATTGACCCAGGACCGCACGTTTCGTCCGTTGACCGTTGCACTGGTCTGCCAGTCGCCGCGTGAATACGGAGCCATCATGACGGCGGCGGCGGATTCGATTTCACCGAAATTGCGCAGTTCAGCCAGCAGTTGTTTCGCCGTGTCCAGATTCTGCTGCTTGTCCGACTGATCAAGTTTCTCCTGAATCCCGACCTGCACGTTCCAGACGTGCTGATAATCGAAGCCGAGCGGGTGGCGATAATTGTCCGCGTAATAGACCGCGAAGACGATCACGCCGAACACGACCAGAAACGAAATGAAAATTTCGAGCGTGATCAGAAAGTTGATCCGCTTGCGATTCCAGACCAGTTTGCAGAGATGTCTGATCATCGCGCGCCTCCTTTCAACGCCTGGACCGGATGCAGCCGCGACATCTTCCACGCCGGATAGACGCCGGAAAACAGCCCGAAAATTATGGCCAGCGCCAGCCCGCCGAGAAAGACACGGTAATTCAGATGGAATTCGGCATACGGAAACCAGCCGCTGCCCGTGATGAACTGCAGCGCCAGGCGCGACAGCACAAAGCCAATCGCGCCGCCGATCAGCGTCAGCAGAATGTTTTCGACGACAAACTGCCCGACCAGCGTCCACGACGACGCGCCGAAGGCCTTGCGCACGCCGATTTCACTGGCGCGTTCCATAATGCGACTGACGTTGAGGTTGATCAGATTCACCGTTGGCAGCAGCATAAACAGAATCGCAATGATGACGATGGCGGCGAGCAGACGGCCTGGTCGGCTTGCGCGTCCGTCGTCATCGCGGGAGCCGACCAGTTCGCGCGACACGGCTTCAAAATACGTGTCCATCTGCCCGTTCATCGAATTCCATTCCTTCGGATCGGGAAACTCAATCTGGCCCAGTCGCGCTTTGAACTCGTCCCGGATCATCGGAAAGTCCGCCGATGAACGCGCCAGGTAAGTCGCCATAAAATTGCCCATCATCTCCTGGCGATAAGTTTCGCTTTTTGATGTGCTGATCGGCGCCCAGATGTCGGCAAAGGGCACCTGGCGCAGGAACGGGACGTTGGCGACGACGCCCACCACGCGAAAGTTCTGCCCGTCGGCTTCGATGGTTTTGCCGATGGCCGGTTCATCGCCGAAATATTTCTGCCGCGTCGCTTCATTGATGACCGCGACAAAGTTGCGGTTGCGTTCATCGTCCGGCGTGTAGGGCGCGCCTTCGAGAAATCTGAAGGTCAGAATCTGCCAGAACTCGCCGTCAGTGCGCTTGAGATAAAACTGCAGCTTCGCGCCGTGATGATATGAAACGACCTGCTGCGGTTCAGTAAACAGCGACATCCTTTCCACGTTTGGCAGGTGGCGCGTGTAGCGATCCAGAAAGCGATAACCCGCAGCCCCGTTCCAGCCGCCGTTCCGGTCAGGCGTTCGCATCTCCATAAAATAAACGCCGAGCGTGCGGTCATTGCGGCTCTCA
>CAYWDW010000008.1:9740-12290 GCA_964457105.1 uncultured Heliobacteriaceae bacterium | reverse complement strand
TCGGCCCGAAGACGTGATCCACAAACGCCACCGCCACCATCAGCACCACCAGCGTAAAGCTGATCGCAAACAGGCTGATGAAGGTGAAAAACTTCCGCCGCAGAAAAACCCTGAAGGCAATCTTGAGATAGTTTTTGAGCATAGGGATACGGAATACGGAATTCGGAATTCGGAATTCGGAATTCGGAATTCGGGAGTTGGAAGTTACAGCTTCAGTTCCGGCTTCCGAATTCCGAATTCCGTATTCCTCCTTCAACTGACCTGGCGACCATCGAATAACCTGACGATGCGTGCGGTCTTTCCGGCCTGACGCGGGTCGTGTGTGACCATGACGACGGTCGTCTGGTGATCGCGGTTGAGCGATTGCAGCACGTCCATAATTTCATCGCCCATCTGCGAATCGAGATTGCCGGTCGGTTCATCGGCGAGCAGGATTTGCGGATGGCCGACAATCGCGCGCGCAATCGCCACGCGCTGCTGCTGACCGCCCGACAACTGCGACGGAAAGTGATGCACGCGCGATTGCAGCCCGACTTTATCAAGCGCCTGCAACGCCAGTTGGCGCCGCTTCGCGCTCGACACGCCCCGGCGATAAAGCAGCGGAATTTCGACGTTATCCACCACGCTCAGATCGTTGATCAGATGAAAGGTCTGAAAAATAAAGCCGATCTCTTCGTTGCGCACGCGGGCCAGGTTTTTGTCTGAATATGAACTGATCGTTTGCTGATTCAGCCTGACCCGCCCGCCGCTCGGCACGTCAAGCAGGCCGATCACATTGAGCAGCGTGCTTTTGCCCGAACCCGACGGCCCCATAATCGAAATGAATTCGCCGGCACGGACTGACAGATTGATGTTGGTCAGCGCGAGGGTTTCGATGCGGTCGGTGCGATAGACTTTTTCGACACCTTCGAGTTCGATCATGCGGGCAGGCGGCGCTGACACGCGCTGATCGGTCGTGGCCGTTTCGTCACTGGTCATATCAGTTCCTCAGTTTCACTTCCTTGAGATGCTGGTAATCGGTCAGGTCAGAGATGATGACTTCATCGCCTTCGAGCAGGCCCTGCACGACCTCGAAATAATCAAAACTCGCAAGGCCGAGTTTGACAGGCGTTTTGATTGCCGTGTCGCCGCGAATGACAAAGACTTCGCGCGTCCCCTCGCCGCTGGCGAACGGGCCTTTTCTGATGCGCAGCACCTTGTCCCTGCGGTCAGTGGCAATCAGCACATCCACGCGCAGGTTTGATTTGAGCAGCGCGCTGGCCTTGTCCTCAAGGCTGACGCGCACGGTGATGACGCCGTTTTTAATCGTCGGATCAATGCTCGCAATCGCGCCTTTCAACTCCTGATCGTTGATTTTTACTGTGACCGGCAGGCCGACTGACAGGCGCTGCGCGTGTACGTCCGAGACGGTGGCTTCGATGCGAAACGTGCTGAGGTCGGCAATGCGGGCGAGGACCGTGCCTTTGGGCACCGTCGCGCCTTCTTCATTGACGACCCAGGTCAGCACGCCGTTGCGGTCAGATTTCGTCGTGGCGAGTTCGAGCTGTCGCCTGGCTTCGTCGCGTTCCTGTTCGAGCGTTTTCATTTCGAGCGCGAGGCCTTCAAGCTGCGTCCGGGTTGACTGCTGCGCGGTGCGTTTGTTCGCCTCAAGCTGCTTCAGTTCGTATGCGGCCTTTTCTGCGGTCAGCTCAACCTCCTTCAGTCTTTCTTCCGACAGCAGACCCTGATGAAACAGTTCGCGGTTGCGCGCCGTACTGGCTGTCAGCGACTGGTATTCAAGCTGCTTGATTGCGGTCTGTGACTGCAGGCTGCCCATCGTGCTTTCAAGGTCGAGCTTCGCCTTGGCCTGCTGGTTCTGTTTGATGGCAAGCTGCTGGTTGAGCTTTTCGACGGCAAGAACCGACTGGCTGACATCGAGCGTGACGATGGGATCGCCTTTGACCAGCACCGCGCCGGGTCGCTTCAGAATTTTGACGACGCGGGCATCAATCGGAGATGACAGCACCTGCTCGAATTCAGGGACGACGGTGCCGGTCGCCGTGATTGACGCTTCGATGGGGCCGGTTTCGACGCGGGCGGTGCGGATGCGGGCGCGGCTGATCGAAGGTTTGATCCAGCCGGGACCGAAAACAAAAATCGCTGTCAGCACGGCCATCGCCAGCAATCCGATGAGCGCGCGGCGGACCATCTGTCGGCGACGAAATGACAGGTCAATTTCACGATCCATGCGGCAGTTCCTCTGCGCGCCTGGTGGCAAATGCCGGGCCAGGGAATAAATAACGCGAGGACCGCAATTTTCAAATGGATCGGGCGATGACGGCGGGCTGTCATTGTTCAGCCCTGAACGAACACTGTTCGGAAACGTACACCGGCAAAGTGAGATGAAAGATTTCATCCACGAAGGGACCCGAAGAACCACGAAGCAAAACCTGCAACACTGGTCCAGTACGCGAGCGTGAGCGAGCGCCCGAAGTATGGCCGGGGGGGCGGGGGGAGGGCGGGGTCGGGTGCACGGGTGGAGCCCAACCACCCCCGTGGTGCCCGGGGGGT
>CAYWDW010000008.1:6856-9730 GCA_964457105.1 uncultured Heliobacteriaceae bacterium | reverse complement strand
CCGCGCGCGTCCGCGAGCGCCTTGTGTGCGGCCCGGGCGCTCGCTCACGCTCGCGTACTGGACCAGTGTTGCCGCCATCCCTGCCCGTTTCTCCCCGGTAATTAAGGCGAAAACGGGCTGCCTGGCAAAATCCAGGGCGATAGCTCACAATGGCTGGCAGTTTCATCACGGCTTTATCGGGACAGCTTTATGATCGGCGAAACCATTTCACATTACCGGATTCTGGAACGACTCGGGGCGGGCGGAATGGGCGAAGTTTACAAGGCCGAAGACACGCGCCTGCATCGCCCGGTGGCGCTGAAGGTCATGCTGGCCGGCCTGCATCACAACGAAGATGCGCGCCGCCGCTTTCTGCGCGAAGCCCGGGCTGCGTCATCGCTCAACCATCCGAACATTGCCACGATTTACGAGATTGACGAATTCGAGCGCGACGGCGAACAGCACAGCTTCATTGCCATGGAGTATGTCCAGGGCAAAACGCTCAATGAATATGCCCGCGCCCGCGCGCTGAGCGTGGTGCAGAAGCTGGAGATCATCGAGCAGATCGCCGATGCGCTCGCGGAAGCGCACCGGCACGGCATTGTGCATCGTGACATCAAATCATCGAACCTGCTGATGACTGACCACGGGCGCGCCAAGGTGCTCGATTTCGGCCTCGCCCGGCTGGTGCAACTGCCCGAAACTGCCAGTGACACGGTCAGCGAATGGCGCACCGAAATGCATCAGACCCTGCCAGGCCGGGTGATGGGCACGCTGGCCTTTATGTCGCCGGAACAGATGCTTGGTCGTGAGGTGGATCATCGCAGCGATATTTTTTCGCTCGGCATCGTGGCGTATGAACTGCTGACCGGGCGGCTGCCCTTTGACGGGCGCACTTCGCTGGCGATGGCCGACAGTATTCTGCACGCCGTGCCACCGGCCTTTGCGCCGGGGAATGATCAGCTCATGCCGGAACTTGAGCGCATCGTGCGGCGAATGCTCGAAAAGGATCGTGAGCGCCGTTATCAGCGACTGCGCGAGGTGATTGCTGAAATCAACGCGGTGCGCTTTCAGATTGCCAATCCGCTTTCCGGCACGCTGCACCTGCCGCTGTTCGACGCCGGCTTTGATCCGTTCAGAACCAGCGTTGATCCGTATCAGACGAGTCCGGGTTTCAGCGCGCCCGTGAGCAGCGCCCTGTCGCCCGGCACGCGCACGCTCAATGCCCGCTCCGGCAAAAGCATTGCGGTCCTGAATTTCGTCAACATCACGCGCAACCCGGATGATGACTGGCTCGGCACGGGCATGGCCGAAACGGTGACGGCGGATCTGAAAAACATCGAAGGCGTGCTGGTCATCGGACGCGAACTGATTTATGAAGTGATGCGCCATCTGAGCGCGGATCGCCGGTCTGACTTCGACGAGAAATTCGCCACCCAGGTCGGGCGCGAGGTCGGCGCGCGCTACATTCTGGGCGGCGGCTTTCAGCGGCTGGGCGACCTGCTGCGCATCACGGCTCGCGTCGTTGCGGTCGAAACCGGCGAAGTCATCAGCACCGTCAAACTCGACGGACGCCTGAGCGACCTTTTTGATTTGCAGGACAAGATCGTTTACGAACTGTCGTACAACCTGAACCTGCGACTGCGCAGCAGCGAACAGGCCGTCATCGAACAGGACGAAACGCAGGTCATGGAAGCTTACGAAGCCTTCACCAAAGGCGTCATTCAGTTGCGCGCCCTGAACCGCGGCGCGGTGGACCAGGCCCGCGCGCTGTTTGAACAGGCCATCACGCTGGACCCGCGTTATGCCCGCGCCCACGCCGCGCTTGGCCTGGCCTATCACCTGAAAGCGCAGTTTTTCGCGCAGCCGGAACTGTTTGAGCAGGCCATCAACTGCCTGCAAAAGGCCATCGAACTGAACCCGATGATGCCTGACGCTTACAGCGGCCTCGGCATGGCCTTCACGATGATGGGCCGCGAGGAAGAAGCCATCGGCGCGATTCGCCGCGCCCTGGCCTTTGCGCCGCACAACGCTGAGGCACACGCGGCGCTGGCCCGCGTTTACATGCTCAGCCGGGGCGATTTTCAGACGGCGGTTGAGGAATACGAAAAGGCCCTGGCCGTGAATCCGAAGGCGGGCTGGGTGGCCTTGCAACTGGCGCACTGCTGCGCTTACACGGGCGATTACGAACGCGGCGAAAAGGCGGCGCGGCTGGCGATCAAATTGCAGGAAAATTATATGTCCGGGACCGACGGCATGCAGATCGTCGGCGCTTATTCGCGGCTCGGTTACATCCATTATTTGCAGGGTCGTTATGATGACGCGATTGCGCGGCTCTACGAAGAACTGGTCTTTTTGCGCAAGGTGGATCACGGGTTGCGCGAACGTGTTTCGATTGAGGTCCGGCAGCGGCTGACGAGCGCCTACGTCAGGCAGGGCAATCCTGAAGAAGCGCGCCGGACCTTCGCGCAGGTCCTCAGCAGTTTCGATGAACTGCTCAAACTGGGCGCGGATGAACCCTTCACGCGCTATTACGTCGCCTGCGCCTGCGCCGTGATGGGCGCGCGCGACCAGGCCTTTGAGCATCTCGAAAAAGCCGTCAGCCGCCGTCGCGCCTACACCGTCGAACGCCTGAAGCGCGAACCTGATTTTGACAGCCTGCGCGATGATGAACGCTTCAGGAAGCTGATTGAATCTGCTGGCTGAATCAGAACATAAAACCCTGGGACCCCAGGACAGTCCGCGAGCGTCAGTGAGCGCCAATGCCCCGTGCGCCGGGGCGCTCGTTTCACGTTAGCGGACTATCCCGACGGGGCGGGGGGTGTTGGGGGGGGGGGGGCGGGCGCGCGGGTGGGGAGCAGCAGCCCCGCCGCCGGCCGCCCCCCCCCCCCCCAC
>CAYWDW010000008.1:0-6846 GCA_964457105.1 uncultured Heliobacteriaceae bacterium | reverse complement strand
CGGCGGGGGCTGCTGTTGCTGGGGCGGCCCCCCCCGGGGGGGGGGTGTGGGGGGGGGGTGGGCCGGGCGGGGGGTGGGCCCCAACCCCACGGGGGGCCCCCCCCCCCCCCCACTCCACACGCGCCGGTTTATGCACAGGCTTCAATTCAATGCGATTACTCACTCGTTCTGACGTTGAGCGCGCCGTCACGATGCGCGCGGCGGTGGCGATCATTCGTCAGGCCTTCACCGAACTTTCAACCGGACAGGCCGTAGCGCCGCTGCGCACGGTCGTTGAGCAGGCGGCGCACGACGGCGCGACGCTTCTGATGCCGGGTTATTTGCGCGGCTCGGAAGCGCTCGCGGTCAAGGTGGTGTCGGTGCATCACCGCAATCGTGAACGCGGGCTGCCGCTGATTCACGCGCTGGTCATCGTCATTGATCCCGCGACAGGTCAGCCCCTGGCGATGATGGAAGGCGGTTATCTGACGGCGCTGCGCACGGGCGCGGCGAGCGGCGTGGCGACTGAACTGCTGGCGCGCAAGGATGCAGAAATCGCTGCCGTGATTGGCGCCGGCAGGCAGGCACGCACGCAGATTCTGGCGCTCGCGGCGGTGCGACCACTGCGGCGCGTTCTGATTTTTGACCAGGCGGCTGAGCAGGCGCAGACGCTGATCGCCGAACTTCAGCCGCAACTCAGCGCCGCCATCGAACTGCGCGCGGCCACGTCCGCCGCTGAAGCCGTGCGCCAGGCTCACATCATCTGCACCGTCACGACTTCGCGCACGCCCGTTTTTGACGGGGCTGACGTGCCACCGGGCGCGCACATCAACGCCCTCGGCGCATACACGCCTGAAATGCAGGAGGTTGATTGCACGACCCTGCAACGCGCCGCAAAGATCGTCATTGATTCGCGCGAAGGCGCACTGGCCGAAGCCGGTGATCTGCTGATCGCGCTCGAACGTGGCGCGATTCAGTTGTCGGATCTTTACGGCGAGCTTGGCGAAATCGCTGCCGGGCTGAAGCCGGGCCGCGAAAGCGATGACGAAATCACTTACTTCAAATCGGTCGGCCACGCCGCGCAGGATGCCGCCATCGCGCACGCCATTTATCAGCAGGCGCTGCAGCGCAACCTCGGAACCGAGTTCGACCTGCTGGCCTGAAACTGAAACGTCATCACCTTCACCATTCACCACTGACCATTATTTGTATTGGTTCTGATTCAGACTCGATACGGATAATGGTCAGTGGTGAATGGTGAATAACCGCCATCAGCAAATTTATGCTCAGGATCAAATTTCAACTGCCGGATTTTACTCAGCCGGACGCGGTGCAACTGGTGCAGGAATGGTTCGGCGTGCGCGCCACTGCGAAACCGTTGCCAAGCGAGCGCGATCAGAACTTTTATCTGAAAGCCGATGACGGGCGCGAATATGTTCTCAAGATTGCCAACGCGACCGAGCGCCGGGAACTGCTCGAACTGCAAAACGACATGCTCGCGCATCTGGCGCGTGAGGCTTCGTCGCTGGCGCTGCCGCGCGTCTGCCTGACTGAGACAGGCGAAGCCATTGCGACCATCAAAGATCAAAATGGCGCGCCGCATCTGCTGCGGCTGCTGACGTGGGTTCCGGGCAGGCTGCTCGCGCAGGTGAATCCGCACACGCCGGAACTGCTGCGCAGCCTGGGCCGCGTATTAGGCGTGATGGATCGCGCTTTGCAAAACTTCACGCACCCGGCGGCGCAACGCGAACTGAAATGGGATTTGAAGCGCGCGGCGTGGATTCGCGAGTACCTGCCGCACATCGCGCAGCCTGAACGCCGCGCCATCGTTGAGCATTTCCTGGCGCAGTATGAAACGCAGGTGGTGCCGGCGCTGTCGTCGCTGCGCGAAAGCGTGATTTACAACGATGCGAATGATTACAACGTCATCGTCAGCGACGATGATCCGCGCGCGCGGCAGGTCGTCGGGCTGATTGATTACGGCGACGCGCTGCATTCAGCGACGATCTGCAACCTGGCGATTGCGGCGGCCTATGCGATGCTCGGCAAGGCTGATCCGCTCGCCGCTGCCGCGCAGATAGTGGTGGGTTATCACGCTGAATTTCCGCTGACTGAGCCGGAACTGGCGGCGCTCTTTCCGCTGATCTGCACGCGGCTCGCCGTCAGCGTCACCAATGCGGCTTATCAGCAGCAGGCCGAACCCGCCAATGAATATCTGGTCATCAGCGAAAAACCCGCATGGACATTGCTTGAAAAGCTTGCTGGTCTGAACGCACAGTTTGCGCATTACGCCCTGCGCCAGGCATGCGGACTGCCCGCGTGTCCGCACAGCCCGGCGGTGGTTGACTGGCTCAGAAGTCATGCAGAACAAATGGGACGCATCGTTGAGCCTGAGCTGAAGACCGCCCGGAAGGTCGTGTTTGATCTGAGCATCGGCAGCCTGGAAATCAGCAATCCGGCAGCCGCCGCAGATCCGGCTTTATTCACGCGTCAGCTTTTTGACCGGATGCGCGAAGTTGGAGCGGTGGTCGGCATTGGCCGATACAACGAAGCGCGGGGCATCTATTCCGGCGAGCTTTTCAAACGCGAAGGCAATGACGGGCCTGAATGGCGCACGGTGCATCTCGGACTTGATCTGTTTATGCAGGCCGGAGCGCCGGTCTTTGCGCCGCTTGACGGGGTGGTACACAGCTTTCGCAATAATGCCGGAGCGTTTGATTACGGGCCGACGATCATTTTGCAGCACACTGACGGCGCGGTGACGTTTTATACGCTCTATGGTCATCTCAGCGAGGATTCGCTTGAAGGGCTGCGCGCAGGCCTGCCGGTCAGTCGCGGCACGCGCCTCGGCAGCATCGGCGATTATCCGATCAATGGCGACTGGCCGCCGCACCTGCACTTTCAAATCATCACTGACCTGCTCGGTTACAGCGGCGATTTTCCGGGCGTGGCGCTGCCCGGCGAACGCGCGGTGTGGCTGAGCCTCAGCCCTGATCCGAATCTGATCGCGGGTATTCCTGAAGACCTGCTGCATTCGGATGAACTGAGCAGTGCTGAGATTCTGACCACGAGAACGCAGCGCCTGGGGCCGAATCTGAGCCTGTCCTATCAGCAGCCGCTGAAGATCGTGCGCGGCTGGATGCAGTATCTCTATGATGAAAACGGGCGCGCTTATCTGGATGCCGTCAACAACGTGCCGCACGTCGGGCATTGTCATCCGCGCGTCGTGCAGGCGGGGCAGCGACAGATGGCCGTGCTGAATACGAACACGCGCTACCTGCACGCAAACCTGGCGCGTTATGTCGAGCGGTTATGCGCGACGCTGCCCGCGCCGCTGCGCGTCTGCTTCCTGGTCAATTCAGGCAGCGAAGCGAATGAACTGGCGCTCAGGCTGGCGCGCGCGCACACGCGCAGCAAAGAAACCATCGTCGTTGATGTCGGCTATCACGGCAACACGACGAGCCTGATTGAAATCAGCCCGTACAAACACGACGGCCCCGGCGGTTCAGGCCCGCCGCCGTTCGTTCACACCGCGCCGATGCCGGACACATATCGCGGACCTTATCGCCGCGATGACGCGCAGGCCGGACTGAAATACGCGCAGGCAGTGGCTGAAATCATCGAGCGCATCGGCGCGCAGGGCAGGCAGTTGAGCGCGTTCATCGGCGAATCAGTGCTGAGTTGCGGCGGTCAGATCGTGCTGCCGGATGGTTATCTCAATGAAGTGTATCGCCTGGTGCGCGCGGCGGGCGGCGTCTGCATTGCCGATGAAGTGCAGACCGGATTCGGGCGCGCCGGTTCGCACTTTCACGCCTTCGAGACGCAGCAGGTCGTTCCCGACATCGTGACGCTTGGCAAGCCCATCGGCAACGGGCATCCGCTGGGCGCCGTCATCACGACGCCTGAGATTGCGGCTTCATTCAACAACGGAATGGAATACTTCAATACCTTCGGCGGCAACCCTGTCTCGTGCGCCATCGGATTGGCCGTGCTGGATGTGATCGCGGACGAAGGCCTGCAGCCGCACGCGCAGCGAGTCGGCAATCATCTGATGAACGGCTTGCGCGAATTGATGAACAGGCATCCGCTGATCGGTGACGTGCGCGGGCTGGGCCTGTTCATCGGCCTCGAACTGGTGCTGGATCGCGCGACGCTTGCGCCCGCGCCGCAGCAGGCGTCATACCTCGCCAACCGGATGAAGCAGCGCGGCATTCTGCTCAGCACCGACGGGCCGTTGCACAACGTGCTGAAAATCAAACCGCCGCTGGTGTTCACTGAAGCAGATGCTGATTACGTCATCGCCACGCTCGACCTGATTCTGAATGAAGATTACCTGCGCGGCTGAAGCGCAAGGCACTGTCAATCAGCTCACTCAGAGAAGCCAGGCCGCCGGGACAGTCCGCGAGCGTGAGCGAGCGCCCGATCCGCAGTGTCGGGGCGCTCGCGGACTGTTTCCGACACGCAACGGCCAACCGAGCCAGGAAGCTCTGACTGAAAGATGAAACTGAAAGGGAGAGATTGAGGGCGGGCGTGACTGCCGCGAAGGCCGCAGCGGAACGCTGTTGTCCCGCTGCAAACATTCACGAAGTGGTTCAGCGGCTGGCGCGGCGGGGGCCGAAGGAGCGCACGCCGACGCGGCTGCGGACGTTTGACGGCGCGGCGGTCTGAGGCAGCGGCGCGAGTCCGCCGAAGCCGGGGACGACGATGCGTTCGACTTTCTGCCCGGTCAGTTTCTCAATCGCCCGCATCGAAAGTTCATCAACCGGCGTCAGCAGGGTGATGGCGTGACCGGCCTGACCGGCGCGTCCGGTGCGCCCGATGCGATGCACGTAATCTTCCGGCGCGGCGGGAACATCGAAATTGATGACGTGCGAAATCGCATCCACATCAATGCCGCGCGCGGCAATGTCGGTCGCCACGAGGACGCGGTACCGGCCATCGCGGAACCCGCGCAGGGCGGCTTCGCGCTGCGGCTGCGTGCGGTCGGCGTGGATGCGGTTGACCTGATGCTCACGCGAAGCGAGCAGGCGGGACAGGCGTTCAGCGCCGCGTCGGGTGCGCGTGAAGACCAGCACGCGGTCGCAGCGTTCGCCTTCGAGCAGGTGCAGCAGCAGGTTCGTCTTCGATTCCAGCGCGACCGGATAGGCCGTCTGCCGGACCGTCACGGCAGCTTTGCCGCGCGGGTTGACTTCGACGATTTCAGGCCGCCGCATATGCTGCCGCGCAATGCTTTCAATCGCGGGCGACATCGTGGCCGAAAAAAGCAGCGTCTGTCGCTCGGTCGGCAGGTGGCTGATGAGGCGACGAATCGCGGGCAGAAAGCCCATATCGAGCATGCGGTCAGCTTCATCAAGCACGAACATTTCGACGCGCGACAGATCAATCGCCTTGTTTTCGAGGTGATCGAGCAGGCGGCCCGGCGTGGCGATGACGACGGGCGCGCCGCGTTTCAGTTCAGTGCGCTGTCGGCTGCCGCTGGCGCCGCCGACGACGGTGACTGAGCGCGCTTTCTTCTTTGCATCGAGGGCGTGCAGGTTATCGGCAATCTGCGACGCGAGTTCGCGGGTTGGTGACAGAATCAGCACGCGCACGCCGGGGCGCTGTTCGGTCAGGATTTGTTGCAGCATCGGCAGCAGAAAGGCCGCCGTCTTGCCCGTGCCGGTCGCGGCACAGCCAATCAGGTCAGCGCCGCGCAGAATCACAGGCACCGCCTGGCGCTGAATCGGCGTTGGTTCAGTGAAGCCGAGGAATGTGCAGCGGTCAGCGAGCGACTGATGCAATCCCAGTTGAGCAAAATTCATTTGATTCCTTCCGGCGTCTGTGCCCCGGTGAAAGTGTGGCACGCGCCTGGTGTTGATACACAAAACGCCCCCGACAAGGTGTTGCATTGCCGGGAGCGCTTTGAATAAGAGTTACCGGTTGTCTGCGACGCAGCTTAGTAACGTGAACGGCCACCGCCGCCACCGAACCCGCCACGACCGCCACCGCCGCCGCGACCGCCGCCGCCGCCGAAGCCGCCGCGACCACCGCCACGACCGCCACCGCCGCCAAAGCCGCCGCTTCTTTCCTTCGGACGGGCTTCATTGACGGTCAGGCTGCGACCATTGATTTCCGCGCCGTTGAATTGCGCGATGGCCGCTTCGCCTTCTTCCTTCGATCCCATTTCGACGAAGCCGAAGCCGCGCGAACGTCCCGTGTCACGATCAGACACGACCGAAGCTGATTCGACCGTGCCAGCCTGCGCAAACAGTTCCGCGAGGTCGTCGCTGGTCGTGTCGAACGAGAGATTGCCAACATAAAGTTTCATGGACATGTTGTGATGTACCTTTCCCTGAAGGGATGTTAAGAGAAGCTTCGAATCAGAGTGTCTTCGGTGAACGGTAGCAGCGAAGGCGCGTGATCGGACGTTCTGACGAACGGCTTCAGTAATTCAAATCAGCCTGCTCTCGAACTTCCGAAAACGCCGCCGCTAATTGCTTAGAGGCTTGTGGCGCATCACCGTTGATGCGCGAGAGAAGGATTAAACGTCAGGGATCATGCACCAGGCAGGCTGAACTTGCAAGCAGGCTTGCGTGTCAGGTCCAGTCCGCGAGCGTCCGGGCCTGTTGTCAGGGCGCTCGCTCACGCGCACGGATTGTCCCCTGTACGCAATTGCAAATTGATCTGATGAATGGGCAAAGTCGAGTCCGTCTGTTCCGTGAATGACATTGCCCCGGAGGGGCGCAATTCAATGAAGCCTGTGCATAAATCGGCGCGTGTGGAGTGCGGCGAGTTCTCGCCGCTGTTCGTTCGAGGAAAGCACAGCGGCGAGCACTGATACCGCTGGCAAACTCGCCTACGCTGGTGCCGCCGTTGGTTGACAACATT
>CAYWDW010000007.1:0-21830 GCA_964457105.1 uncultured Heliobacteriaceae bacterium | reverse complement strand
CCGATCCGTCAATTTACGACGGGCGCTTTGCGCACAACGGCTGGCTGCAGGAATTGCCCAGGCCGCTGACCAAACTCACCTGGGGCAACGCCGTCGAGATCAGTCCGGCGACAGCCGCAGCGCTGGGCCTGAGTGACGACCCGGCCTGGCGCGGCGGCGAACACGGGCAGGTAAAGGTTGACGTGGTCGAGCTGGAATACAAAGGACGCAAGCTCACCGCGCCGGTCTGGATCATGCCCGGCCACGCCGACGGCTGCGCGACGGTTTATCTCGGCTACGGGCGCGGGCGCGGCGGCAGCGTGGGCACGGGGCTTGGTTACAACGCCTACGCCCTTC
Source organism: uncultured Heliobacteriaceae bacterium (assembly GCA_964457105.1). Lineage (GTDB taxonomy): Bacteria > Acidobacteriota > Blastocatellia > RBC074 > RBC074 > DASRDU01. The sequence goes on along the minus strand of CAYWDW010000007.1, from coordinate 21,494 downwards.
GCACTTCCGACGCGCCGTGGTTCGGCCAGGGGTTGACGATCCGCAAAACGGGCGAGCGGCAATCGCTCGCCTCGACGCAGCTTCATTACACGATGGAAGGGCGCGCGCTGGCGCGCTCGGCCACGCTCGATGAATTTCGCCAGCATCCGAACTTCGCAGGCGCGGAAGATCCGCCGCCGGTCAAATCGCTCTATTCCGACTGGCCGTACAACAGCTACGCCTGGGGCATGTCCATTGATTTGAACGCCTGCATCGGGTGCAACTCCTGCGTCGTGGCGTGTCAGGCTGAAAACAACATTCCCGTCGTCGGCATCGAGCAGGTGATGCACGGGCGCGAGATGCACTGGATTCGCATTGATCGTTACTTCACGGGCGCGCCTGCTCATCCTGAAGCATTCTTTCAACCCGTCCCCTGCATGCATTGCGAGAACGCGCCGTGCGAACTGGTCTGCCCGGTCGGCGCGACGGTGCATAGTTCCGAAGGCTTGAACGAGCAGGTTTACAACCGCTGCGTCGGCACGCGCTACTGCTCGAACAACTGCCCCTACAAAGTGCGCCGCTTCAATTTTTTCCTCTATCAGGACTGGACGACGCCGCAACTGAAGCTGCAGCGCAACCCGGACGTGACGGTGCGTTCGCGCGGCGTGATGGAGAAATGCACCTACTGTGTGCAGCGCATCCAGGAGGCGAAGATCACTTCGGAGAAAGAAGAACGACGAGTGCGCGATGGCGAGATCAAAACGGCCTGCCAGCAGGCCTGCCCGACCGAAGCCATCGTCTTCGGCGACATCAACGACCAATCAAGCCGCGTGGCGCAGCTCAAACGCGAGCCGCGCAATTACGCCTTGCTCGCCGAACTCAACACGCGCCCGCGCACGACCTATCTGGCGGCGGTGCGCAACCCGAATCCTGAGATCAAGGCGGAGAAGAAGGAGACCTGAGCCGATGCCCGTAGATGAACTGCCATCCAGAGTCGTCAACCGCGAGCCGGACATTCCGCCGGTGATCGGGCCGGGGCAGAGCTTCACCTCTGTCACCGAAAAGATCAGTTCGCTGGTTCTGATGCGCGGCCTGCATCGGGGCTGGATCGGCGGCTTCATCATCGGGGTGCTGCTGTCGCTGGTGCTCGGCGGCGCGGTCACTTATCTGCTGGTCAAAGGCGTCGGCATCTGGGGCATTGACATTCCGGTGGCGTGGGGATTCGCCATCGTCAATTTCGTCTGGTGGATCGGGATCGGGCACGCGGGCACGCTGATTTCGGCGATCCTGCTGCTGCTCAATCAAAAGTGGCGCACCTCGATCAACCGCTTCGCCGAAGCGATGACGATCTTCGCCGTGATGTGCGCGGGGATGTTTCCGCTCTTTCACCTGGGCCGTCCGTGGCTGTTTTACTGGCTCTTTCCCTATCCGAACATTCAGAACGTGCAGCCGCAATTCCGCAGCCCGCTCGTGTGGGACGTGTTTGCGGTTTCGACCTACTTCACGGTTTCGGTGATCTTCTGGTTCATCGGCCTGATTCCCGATCTGGGCACGCTGCGCGACCGGGCGCGTTCGCGCGCGGGGCAGGTCATTTACGGCGTGCTGGCGCTGGGCTGGCGCGGTTCGGCGCGGCACTGGAAGCGGTACGAGGTCGCGTACCTGCTGCTGGCCGGCCTGGCGACGCCGCTGGTGGTTTCGGTGCACACGGTGGTCAGCTTCGATTTCACGATTGCGATTCTGCCTGGCTGGCATTCGACGATCTTTCCGCCCTACTTCGTCGCGGGGGCGATCTTTTCGGGCTTTGCGATGGTGCTGACGATTGCGATTCCGCTGCGCCGCTATTACGGCCTCGAAGAACTGGTCACGCTGCGCCACCTGGACAATTGCGGCAAGCTGATGCTGGTCACCGGGCTGATCGTTGATTACGGCTACATGTGCGAGATCTTTCTCTCCTGGTACAGCCGGGACGAATTCGAGTGGTTCATGACGCGGAACCGGATCTTCGGGCCGTACTGGATGGTCTTCTGGACGGTGATGCTGTGCAACGTCGTCGCCACGCAATTCCTCTGGTCGCGGCGCATGCGGCGCAGCCCGGTGGCGCTGTTCCTGCTTTCGCTGGCGATCAACGTGGGGATGTGGGTCGAGCGCTACATGATCGTGGTCACGAGTTTGACGCGCGATTTCATGCCTTCGGCGTGGGGGACCTATTCGGGGACGATCTGGGATTACGCGGTCTTCATCGGGACTCTCGGCTTCTTCGTGATGATGATGTTTCTGTTCGTGCGCCTGCTGCCGGCGATTTCAATCTCGGAGGTGCGCACGCTGTTGCCGCAGGCCGAAGTCAAAGAAGAGGAGGTGGTGTCATGAATCGTCGCAGCCCGCGCTATTACGGCCTGATGGCCGAATTCGACAACCCGACGGCGATTGTCGCGGCGACGCGGCGAGCCTATGCCGAAGGTTATCGTCAGATGGATACCTACACGCCGTTCCCGGTTGACGGGCTGGCTGAAGAGCTGCACTTCCATCACACGCATGTGCCGCTGATCGTGCTGATCGGAGGCCTGGTCGGATGTTTTGGCGGATTCTTTTTGCAACTCTGGCTTGCCGGTCCCTACTGGCCGCTGAACATCGGCGGGCGACCGCTCAACAGTTGGCCGATGTTCATCCCGATCACTTTTGAATTGACGGTGCTGGTGGCGGCGCTCTCGGCGCTGGTGGGCATGCTCATCCTCAACCGCTTGCCGAAGCCGTATCACCCGGTCTTCAACGTCCCGCGTTTCGCGCTCGCGTCGCAGGATCGCTTCTTCCTCTGCATTGAAGCGAGCGACCCGCAATTCGACCGCGAGCGGACGCGAAGTTTTCTGGAGAGCCTGTCGCCGCAGGAGGTGAACGATGTCGAAGATTGAAAAAGCAAAAGGCAAAAGGCAAAAGGCAAAAGGCAAAAATGGAAGATTCACCCGCGACTCTTCCGCGCTTAATCAGGCGGACGGGCGATCCCGCAAAGGACTGCTTTGGCCTCTGGCATCAGTCGGCGCAATTTTGGCAAATCGCGCAACCGGCGGGCGATGCCGCAAAGGACTGCTTTTGCCTTTTGCCTTTTGCCTTTTGCCTTTTGCCTTTTGCCTTTCCGCGTGCCGCCAGGACATGCAGGATCAGCCGCGATACAAGCCGCTCGCGGCGAGCGATTTTTTCAGCGATGGGAAATCGGCGCGGCAGCTTGTGGCCGGGACCGTGCCCTACAACCCCGCCGCCACGCCGACGCCGCCGATGGCCGATCTGTCGAAGCTGACGACGCTGCCGTTCCCGCTCACGGCGCAGGTGATGAATCGCGGCCAGGAGCGGTTCAATATCTACTGCACGCCGTGTCACGGGGCGCTCGGTGACGGCCAGGGGATGGTCGTGCAGCGCGGATTTCCCGCTCCGCCGTCGTATCACACCGAGCGTTTGCGCGCGGCGCCGCTCGGACATTTTTACCAGGTGATGACCAGTGGCTTCGGCGCGATGTCGAGTTACGCCGACAAGGTCGCGCCGCCCGACCGCTGGGCCATCGCCGCTTACATTCGCGCGCTGCAACTGAGTCAGCGCGCGGCGCTCAGCGATGCGCCGCCGACGGAGCGGAGCAGGCTTGAGCAGGGAGGGCCGACGCGATGATCGAGGCACGCGGGCTTTACATCGCTCCGGCAGCCGCGAGCCGCGTCGAGCGACGCGCGCTGATCGTCGGCGTCATCGGGCTGATTCTGGTCGTCGCGGGGGCGATCTTCCGCCCGGCGCTGTTTCTGCAATCGTACCTGTTCGCCTATCAGTTCACGCTCGGACTGGCGCTCGGCAGCATGGCGCTGCTGATGACGCAGTATCTGACGACCGGCGACTGGGGCGTGGTGACGCGACGAATTCTGGAAGCGGCGATGCGGACGCTGCCCTGGCTGGCGCTGGGCTTCGTGCCGATCATCGCGGGCGTGCGCGAGCTTTACGTGTGGGCGCGCCCGGCGCAGGTGGCCGCCGAGGGGCTGGAGTTTCGGGCAGGATATTTGAACATTCCGTTCTTCATCGCGCGCGCGATCATTTACTTCGTGGTCTGGCTGACGCTGGCTCAGCGACTCGACCGGTGGTCGCGCGAGCAGGACGGCGGCGAGGCCCTTGGATGGTTGAAACGGCTGCGGCGATTGAGCGGGCCGGGGCTGGTCCTTTACGGCGTGACGGTGACGTTCGCGTCGTTCGACTGGCTGATGTCGCTCAACCCGGAATGGTTTTCGACGGTCTTCGGATTCCTGATCATCGCGGGCCAGGCGCTGTCGGCGACGGCGCTGACGATCCTGGTCGCGGCGCTGCTGGCGAGGCGCGAACCGATGGTCGGCGTCTTTCAGCCGCGACACTTTCACGATCTCGGCAAAGTGATGCTCACGTTTGTGATCCTCTGGGCTTATATGTCGTTTTCGCAACTGGTGATCATCTGGTCGGGCAATCTGCCGCAGGAGATTCCGTATTACCTGCCGCGCATGCAGAGCAGTTGGCGCTGGATTGGCGTGGCGTTGATCGTGCTGCATTTCGGGCTGCCGTTCGTGCTGCTGCTCTCGCGCCATCTGAAGCGGCACGCGAGATCGCTGGCGACGCTGGCCGGACTGGTCATTGTCATGCGGGTGATAGATCTCTTCTGGCTGGTCGCGCCGGAGTTTCGCACTCAGGGATTGCGCGTTGACTGGTTCGATCCGGTCACGGTCATCGGGCTGTGCGGCGTCTGGCTGGCGCTTTTCATCCGGCAATTGAAAGCGCGACCGCTGCTGCCGCTGCGCGACCCGCATCTGGCCGATGCGCTGGGCGCGGGCGAACAGTATTCGGTCAATCGCAGGGAGTGACCTGGGTACGCAGGCATCCGTGCCTGCTTCGCTTGCGAATTCGACCTGTTGCGGAAACCAGCAGGCCAGGATGCCTGCGTACCCAGGTCTTTCGATTTATGAGCGACACGGTTATTCACAATGAACGAGACGCCGCGGCTGATGAGCGCGACGCCCTGGCGCACGAGCCGAACACGGTCAGCGTGTCCGGCATCGCCATCTTCCTCGTCCTGCTGGCGGCGGCGATCGTGGTCGCCGCGCTGGCGGCGCGGTGGATGTTCCATTACTTCGACGCGCGCAAGGCGAGTGAGGCGCCGCCCGTCTCGCCGCTGGCGACCGGCCCCAGGCTGCCGCCCGAACCCCGCTTGCAGGGCGCGCCCGGCAGCGTCAGTTCCCCGACGGAAGATATCCGGCGGTTTATCGAGAAGGAGCAGCAGGCGCTCAACAGCTACGGCTGGATTGACCGGCAGAACGGCGTTATCCGCATCCCGATTGAGCAGGCGAAGAGCCTGCTGCTGCAAAGAGGTTTGCCGGTCGCCTCACCGAGCGCGGAGAAGAAACAATGAGACCGGGAATCATCACAACTATCATTACAACCATCATCAGCCTCATCATCTGCCTGGCGCTGCTCGCCGCCACGGTGGTGGCGCAGCCGGCGCGGCCCATCAAGCCCGGCGACATCGGATTCGATCAGCGGCTGGGCGAAGAAGCGCCGCTTGATCTCGCCTTTCGCGACGAAAGCGGCAAGACGGTCAGGCTGGGCGATTACTTCAACCACAAACCCGTCATCCTCGCGCTTGTTTATTACCAGTGCCCGCTGCTCTGCAATCAGGTTCTGAACGGATTGACGGACAGCCTGAAGGCGCTTCCGTTCGACGTGGGCAAAGAATTCGAGATCGTCACCGTCAGTTTCAATCCGCGCGAGACGGCGGAACTGGCGGCGAAGAAGAAGGAGACTTACACGCGCGATTACGGGCGCGCGGGGGCGACGGCGGGCTGGCATTTCCTGACCGGCGATCCGAAACCGATTGAAGCTCTGACGCGCGCGGTCGGGTTCCGCTACGCCTATGACCCGATGCTCAATCAGTACGCGCACGCGGCGGGCATCGTCGTGCTGACGCCGCAGGGGAAGGTGGCGCGCTATTTTTACGGCCTTGAGTACGAGCCGCGCGACCTGCGCTTCGGTTTGATCGAAGCGGCTGAAGAGCGGATCGGCTCGCTGACGGATCAGGCGCTGCTGCTCTGTTATCAGTACGACCCGAAGACGGGCAAATACGGCGCGACGGTCATGAAGTCGCTGCGGCTGGGCGGCCTCGTGACGTTGCTCGGCCTCGCGGCGCTGTTCTTCGTCCTGCACCGCAAGGCGAAGAGCGGCAGGCACAGCGCGAGGCCCGCGAATTACTGCGTTCTCCCCTTTGGCGCGGTCTTCATCAAACTGCTGCCGGACGCCTCGAACTTTGCGGGCGAATTCGACGCGCTCTTTTTCACGCTGGTCGGCCTTTCGATCTTTTTCGTGGTCCTGATCGCCGGGCTGGAAATCTTTTTCGCCATCAAATACCGCCGCCGTTCGCCGGGCGAGATTCCGCCAGTGACCGCGTCATCGGTGCCGCTCGAAGTGGCCTGGATCTGCATTCCGTTTCTGATCTGCCTGGTGATCTTCGGCTGGGGCGCGAGCCTTTATTACCGGATGTACAGCCCGCCGAAAGAAACGATGGAAGTTTACGTCACGGCCAAGCAATGGATGTGGCGGTTTCAGCACGCGGGCGGCCAGCGCGAGATCAACCAGTTGCACGTGCCGCTGGGGAGCCGCGTCAAGCTGACGATGACGAGCGAGGATGTCATCCACAGCTTCTTCGTGCCCGCCTTCCGCGTCAAAGCCGACGTGCTGCCGGGCGTGGGGCGTTACCGGGTGATCTGGTTCGAGCCGACCAAACCCGGGCGTTATCACCTTTTTTGCGCCGAATATTGCGGCACGGATCATTCGGGCATGATCGGCTGGGTCGAGGTCATGCCGCCGCAGGAGTTTCAGGCCTGGCTCAACACCGGCGGGGCCGAAGGCTCGATGGCGGCGGCGGGAGAGAAACTGTTCCGGCAACTGCCCTGCGCGTCGTGTCACCTGGCCGATGGCCGCGGGCGCTGCCCCGTCCTCGAAGGGTTGTTCGGCAAACAGGTGCGCCTGAATGACGGGCGCCTCGTGACGGCTGACGAGAATTACATCCGCGAATCAATCCTCGCTCCGAAGGCGAAGGTCGTGGCGGCCTATGAACCGATCATGCCCAACTTCACGGGGTTGTTGAGCGAGGAGCAGGTGGCGCAACTCGTCGCCTACATCAAATCAATCGGGGGGCCGCAACCGAGGGCAGGCGCGACTGGCGTGCCCGCGGCGCGCGGGAAGCCCTGAAATAATGAACCCTCGTAGTCACGCCTTCAGGCCAGTGGCATTAAGTTAAGAGGAAGAGAAGATGAAGAGAGAATACGGAACAAACGAAATGAACGGAACAAACGGAAATTCCCAGGGGTTTTTCTGTCTTTTTCCGTGCGGTTCCGTTCATTCCGTTTGTTCCGTATTCTCTCTGCCGGGCTTCACCTTGCTAACTTAATGCCACTGGCCTGAAGGCGTGACTACGAACGCTTTCTCCGGGAAGTCATATGAGTACAGCAGCGACAGAGGTCAAAACTTCCGAAAACTATTTGAACGTCGAATACGGCTGGAAGTCGTGGTTGTTGACGACCGACCACAAACGCATCGGGCTGCTCTATCTGGCCTCGATCACATTCTTTTTCTTCATCGGCGGCCTCTTTGCGCTGCTGATCCGGCTGGACCTGATGACGCCGCCGGGCGACCTGCTGACGTCCGAAGGGTACAACAAGATGTTCTCGATGCACGGGATCATCATGGTCTTCTTTTTTCTGATCCCTTCGATTCCGGCGGTGCTCGGAAATTTTGTCATCCCGATGATGATCGGCGCGCGCGACGTGGCCTTTCCGCGATTGAACCTGCTGAGCTGGTATCTCTTCAACATCGGCGGAGTGTGCATGCTTTACACGGTAGTCAATGGCGGCGTGGACACGGGCTGGACCTTCTATCCGCCGTACAGTTCGAGCTTCTCGAATACGAATGTGGCGATGGCGGTGACGGCGATCTTCATTGCCGGGTTTTCGTCAATCGTGACGGGGCTGAATTTCATCATCACGATCCACACGATGCGCGCGCCGGGGATGACGTGGTTCCGATTGCCGCTCTTCATCTGGTCGCTTTACGCGACGAGTCTGATTCAGGTCCTCGGCACGCCGATCCTGGCGATCACGCTGGCGCTGGTGGCGGGCGAGCGGCTGCTGCACCTGGGCGTCTTCGATCCGGCTTACGGCGGCGATCCGATCCTCTTTCAGCATCTGTTCTGGTTCTATTCGCATCCGGCGGTCTACATCATGGTGCTGCCCTCGATGGGCGTGGTCAGCGAACTGGTGCCCACTTTCGCGCGCAAGGAAATTTACGGCTACACGGTCGTCGCGTTTTCAAGCGTCGCCATCGCCGTCTTCAGCTTCCTGGTCTGGGGCCATCACCTGTTCGTGAGCGGACAGTCAATTTACATCGGGATGATCTTCTCACTGCTCAGTTACGCGGTGGCGATCCCGTCGGCGGTCAAGGTCTTCAACTGGACGGCGACGCTTTATAAATCGTCGGTCTCGCTGCAGACGCCGATGCTTTACGCCTTCGGCTTCATCGGGCTGTTCACCATCGGCGGGTTGACCGGGTTGTTTGTCGCCGCGCTCGGCATAGACATTCACGTGACTGACACTTACTTCGTGATCGCGCACTTCCACTACATTATGGTTGGCGGCGCGGTGATGGGTTACTTAGGCGGCATCCATTACTGGTGGCCGAAGATTTCGGGGCGGATGTACCCGGAACTCTGGGGCAAGCTGTCGGCGCTGATCATCTTCGTCGGCTTCAATCTGACCTTCTTCCCGCAGTTCATCCTCGGCTATCAGGGGATGCCGCGCCGTTATCACGCCTACCCGCCTGAGTTCGAGCTGTTGAATGTGATGTCATCGGCGGGCGCGTCAATCCTGGGCGTCGGCTACATTCTGCCGCTGATTTACCTGGCGTGGTCCATGCGTTATGGCGAAAAGGCCGGCCCGAATCCGTGGCCCGCGACCGGGCTGGAATGGCAGACGCCTTCGCCGCCGCCGCGCGAGAATTTTCCGGAGATTCCGGTGGTGACCTGGAACGCTTACGACTTCTGGGGGCAGCCCGAACTGGTCGAAAGAATGAATAATGAGGACCGCATCTACAAGGCCGCGCTACAGGCGGGCGAGCAGAAGCGCGAGGAACTGGGCGTGGAGCGGCAGGCGCCGGGCGCTTAGATCGGATTGCAATTGCGTGGACGGATCAGTACCGGGAGCGGTAGCGACCGGGTTCTGGCAAGTCAGCCCTCATCGTCAGGACCCGGTCGCTACCGCTCCCGGTACTGATCCACAGCCGATTCCGTCCACACCATCGCAACCGCTATAGGAGATTGTATCGTGGCTGAAACTTTAGTTGACGATCAACACGCGCACGCCGCGGCGCATGCGCATCAGTTCGATGACCTCGAACAACAGCGCGATGTGGCGACGATGGGGATGTGGATCTTCCTGGCCACCGAGATTATGTTCTTCGGCGGATTGTTCGCGTCTTACGTCATTTACCGGATGTTGTATCCGACGGCGTTCGCCATCGCCAGCCAGTCGCTGGACATCGTGCTTGGCACGATCAACACGGCGGTGCTGCTCATCAGCAGCTTCGCGGTGGCCGTCGCAGTCTACGGCGCGCAGACCGGGCGGCAGCGAACAACAGTCCGGGCGCTGGCGCTGGCCATTGTGCTGGGCCTCGTCTTTCTCGTCATCAAGTTTTACGAGTATTACCAGAAATACGTCGAGCATCACGTCCCCGGCCCGTCGTTCGCGTTTCCCGAACCTTACACGCAGCCGGCGAAGATGTATTTCACGCTCTATTTCGCGCTGACCGGATTGCATGCGGTGCATATGATCGTCGGCTGCGGGCTGCTGGCCGTGTTGCTCGTGATGGCGTTGCGCAGGCGCTTCACGCCGGCGCATCACAACCTGATGGAGAATGCGGGTCTTTACTGGCATTTCGTGGACATCATCTGGATTTTTCTTTACCCGCTGCTCTACCTGATCGGGCGGCACATGGAATGAGAGATTGAAGCTATGCCGGAACACATCGTGCCAATCAATGTCTATGCGAAGACGCTGGTCGCGCTGCTCATCCTGACCGCCACGACGTGCGCGGTGTCTTACATTGACTGGGGAAAGATGAACTCAGTGGTGGCGGTGGTGATCGCCTTCGCCAAAGCGTCGCTGGTCGTGTTGTTTTTCATGCACCTGCGCTACAGCCGCCACATCATCACCATCGTGCTGGTGGGGGCGATGTACTGGCTGGGCATATTGATTGCCCTGACCGTGGGCGATTACCTGACGCGCGGGTGGCAATGAATCCGCGCGTGGCGATCACGGCGGGCAGGCGGGGCATCGGCGGCCTGCACGAGTTGCTGGCGGGTGCGGTTGACGCGGTCAAAGAGCGCGGAAGGTGACGACTGGCCTTCGGTGCGCGCGGTTCCACGGTTGCAGTTGGCGAGTTCGACTTTTATTTGCACACTCTTCAAATGTCAGCAGGGCATCCCTGGCTGAGTGGAGGTCAGGCAATGTTGCGTCACCTGTTATGCGCCCTGGCACCTGCGCTGCTGGCGCCAATGGCCTTTGCGGGCGCGCCCGATCAGGTTTCAGATATCTTCAACCCGCGCTCCACACCCGCCGAGGCGTCATATCGTGTCGCCCTGCTTGCGCTGGCCATCTGCGGAGCGATCTTCATCACCGTCGTCTGTCTGTTGATTTATGCCCTCGTGCGATTCCGCCACCGTCCCGGAGATGACGCCAGCGAACCGCCGCAGATCTACGGCAGCAAACAGATTGAGCTGGCCTGGACGGTGCTGCCGATTCTGATCGTGATCGTCCTGATCCTGGTCACGGCGCGCACCATCGCCGACGTCGAAAATTATCCTCAGCCGCCTGATGCGCTGAAGGTGACGGTGGTCGGGCATCAGTGGTGGTGGGAGATTCACTATCCCGATCTGGGCATTGTCGCCGCGAATGAATTGCACGTGCCAGTCAGCGAACCGGGCCGACGCCGACTCACTTTCCTGAGGCTCGAATCGGCGGATGTCATGCACAGTTTCTGGGTTCCCCAAATGGCTGGGAAGACCGATCTGATCCCGAATCGCGTCAATCGGATGTGGATCGAGCCGAAGCAGGCGGGCGTCTACCTCGGCAACTGCGCCGAGTATTGCGGGACGCAGCACGCGAAAATGCGCGTTCGCGTGATCGCGCATCCCCCGGAAGAGTTCGCCCGTTGGGTGGCCTCTCAGCGGCAGCCAGCGGTGGAAGACCCGCTGGTGTCAGCCGGGCGTCAGCGCTTCTTGTCCACCTCGTGCGTCAACTGCCACGCCATTCAGGGCACTGCGGCCAAAGGGACCTTCGGCCCCGACCTGACGCATGTCATGAGCCGCGAGACGCTGGGGGCCGGCGCTGCGCCGAACACCCCGGAAACACTGCGCGCGTGGGTGAAGAATCCGCAGGCGATGAAGGAAGGGTGCCTGATGCCTGACATGCAGCTTTCGGATCAGGAGCTGGATCAGATCGTCGCCTATCTCTTAACGCTGAAATGATCGGAGGCAGACGCCGTGGCCGCACGAGAGATCTCGCTTACACCAGGGACCGGAAGGCTGTCCGCAGTGATGCTTCGACTGCATGATCCGGCCGTCACGACGGATCATAAAAAGCTGGGCCTGATGTATATCAGCGCAGGTTTGATCTTCTTTCTCGTCGCCGGCCTGCTGGCTTCCGTGATGCGCCTGCAACTCGCCGTGCCGGACAACAATGTCGTCTCGCCGCAGGTCTATAACCGGCTCTTCACCATGCACGGGACGACGATGGTCTTTCTGGTCGGGATGCCGATTCTTGCCGGGATGATGAATTATCTGGTGCCGCTGATGATCGGCGCGCGCGACCTGGCGCTCCCGCGTCTGAACGCCTTCGGCTTCTGGATCTTTCTCTTCGGCGGGTTGCTGCTCTATTCGAGCTACCTGGCCGCGCCGGGCATCACCGGGGCCGGTTCGGCGCCGGACGTGGGCTGGTTTGCCTATTCCCCGTTGACGGCGCGCGCCTTCTCGCGGGGGCACAGCACTGATTACTGGATTCTGGGCCTGCTCCTGACCGGGGTCGGCAGCATCGTCTCCTCGATCAATGTCATTGCGACGACCGTCAGCCTGCGCTGCAAGGGGATGACGATGATGCGCCTGCCGCTCTTCGTCTGGTTGTCGCTCGTTACCTCCTTCATGATTCTGCTGGCGGTGCCGCCGCTGTCGGCGGCGCAGATCATGCTGCTGCTGGATCGCTATCTCGGCGCACACTTCTTCGACACGCAGGCCGGCGGCTCGGCGGTGATCTGGGCGCATTTCTTCTGGATCTTCGGCCATCCGGAAGTCTACATCCTGATCATCCCGGCCTTCGCCTGTCTCTCGGAGATCATTCCGGTCTTTTCGCGCAAGCCGATCTTCGGATACCCGGTGATGGTCGCGGCGGCGGTGATGATCGCCTTCATCAGCATGAGCGTCTGGGCGCACCATATGTTCACCGTCGGCATGACTTCGGTGGGGAACACCTTCTTCGCCATCGCCACCTTCCTGGTCGCCGTGCCGACCGGGATCAAGATCTTCAACTGGCTGGGCACGATGTATGGCGGCAGGCTGCGCTTCGAGCCGCCAATGCTTTTCTGTATCGGCTTTCTCTTCCAGTTTTTGATCGCCGGTCTGACGGGAGTGATGCTGGGCGTGGCTCCGTTCAACTGGCAGTTGCACGATTCCTATTTCGTCGTGGCCCATTTTCATTACACGCTGGTCGGCAGTTTCCTCTTCGGGATCTTCGCCGGGCTTTATTACTGGTATCCGAAGGCGGTCGGGCGGATGACCAGCCGGAGGCTCGGAGTCTGGCATTTCTGGCTGTTTCTGATCGGCTTCCACCTGACGTTCGACCCGCAACACTTTGCCGGCTTTCTTGGCATGCCGCGCCGCATTTATACCTACGAGCCGGGCCGGGGCTGGGAGATCTATAACCTGATCTCCTCGATTGGGGTGATCTTTCAGGCGGCGGGCATCGTGTGCCTCGTCGTCAACCTCGTCTGGTCATACTGGAAAGGCGCGCCGGCGGGCGAAGACCCCTGGGATGCGTGGACGCTCGAATGGGCGACCACCTCACCACCACCCGATTACAACTTCGAGACTTTGCCGGTGGTGCATAGCGCCCGCCCGCTCTGGGACCTGAAGCACCCGGAGGACCCGGATTGGAAATACGAGTGAAACACCTGGCTTTGAGGATGTGTCAATGACCGAGGCTGACGCCTTGAACCCGCCGGTCGAACCGGCTGAATGGCGCACGCCGTCGCGGGGCGTGGTGGCGGTGGCCTGTCTCATCGTGACGGAAGCCTCGCTCTTCATGATCTTCGTCGTGGCCTATCTGTTCTATCTCGGCAAGAGTCTCAGCGGCCCTTACCCGTCGGAGGTCCTGGACACGCCGGTCATCGCCACCGTCTGTCTGCTGTCGAGCAGCCTGACGATTGTGCTGGCCGAGCGCGCCTTCGAGCGGGCAAATGCGGGCGGCTTCCGGCTCTGGTGGGCTGTCACGATGCTCCTCGGCGCCGTCTTTCTGGCGCTGACCGGCGTGGAGTGGTGGAGGTTGATCACCGGGCCGCACCTGACCATCAGTTCCAATCTCTTCGGCACGAACTTTTATTCACTGGTCGGTCTTCACGCCAGTCACGTGATCGTCGGTCTGATCCTCCTCACGCTCGCGCTGATTTTGTTTCTGCTCGGACATGTGCGGACGGAACACGCTGAGCGCATCAAACTGATTTCGTGGTATTGGCATTTCGTTGACGCGGTCTGGGTGGTGGTCTTCACGGTGGTTTACGTGATTGGCCGCTGATTCATTGAGGAGCCTGGCAAATGAACGAGGAGCAGAAAGATCAAACTTCGGAGATGATTGAAATGCCCGCCCCGACCGCCTGGCCGATGGTCGCTGCGTTTGGCTGCGCCCTGCTCCTGGCCGGCCTGGTCACGTCACCGGCGGTCAGCATCGCGGGCTTGATTCTCGCCGCGCGCGGTGCCGTCGGATGGTTTCGCGAGGTGCTGCCGGTCGAGAAGCACGAACTGATTCCCGTCCCCCCCATCGAACAGCGGGCGCAGCCGGTCAAGGTCTCGCCCCGCTCGGTCACGCTTCTCAGAGCCGGTGAAGCAGGCCATCGCGTGCATATCCCGGCGCGGATTCATCCTTACAGGTCCGGGATCAGGGGCGGGATCGCCGGGGGGATTGCGATGGCAGTCGTCGCTTGCGCTTACGGGATCATCGCCTATGGCAGCGTCTGGTATCCGATCAATCTGCTTGCCGCGGTCGCCTTGCCTTCGTTGGCCGACGCCGACATTGCCCGGTTGAAGGCGTTCGATCTTCCGGCTGTGGCCCTCGCCCTGATCATTCACGGGGTGATCTCAATCCTCGTCGGACTGCTCTTCGCGGTCCTGCTGCCGATGCTGCCGTCGCGCCGCCACGCCTTTATGGGAAGCTTCCTGGCGCCGCTGCTGTGGTCGGCGCTGGTCTGGAGTACGCTGGATATCGTCAACCCGGCGCTCAACGCGCGCATTGACTGGGGATGGTTTATCGCTTCTCAGGTCGCCTTCGGGCTGGTCGCCGGTTACATCGTCCATCATACCGAGACGGTCGAGACGATGCAGAACTGGCCGCTGGCGGCGCGGGCAGGACTGAGATCCCCCGGCGTGTCGAGTCCGCGTGAGAGGAGAGACGAGCAATGATTGCCGCGCGGGTACTCGTCGCCCTGGTCGCCATCGCCATCCCTGGTGCGGACGCCAGTTGTGCGCGGCTGCCTGGGAAGCCGCTGGAAGCGGAGCGCTGGAAGCCGCCCTCGCAGGTCACGGATTTCGGCCAGCTTTATGGCCAGAACTGCGCCGGTTGTCACGGCACCGGCGGACGCCTGGGGGCCGCGCGTTCATTGAACGACCCGCTCTATCTGGCTTTTGCGGGCGCTGATGTTTTGCGCCAGGTGACGGCGAAAGGCGCGCCGGGCACGGCCATGCCCGGCTTCGCGCAACAGGCCGGCGGCAAGCTTACTGACAGGCAGATTGATTTACTGGTTGAGGGGATGATCGCGCAGTGGGGACGCCCAGGGGATTTCAAGAGCGTTGCGATCCCGCCTTATCGTTCGGAAGCTGCCGGGGACCCGCAGCGCGGCGGCGCGGCTTATCAAACCTACTGCGCGCGGTGTCACGGCGCGGACGGGGGAGGCGGTCCGTCCAGCGGGGCCAGCAGGGCCGGCGGGGCGATCACCGATCCGAACTACCTGGCGCTGGTCAGTGATCAATCGTTGCGCACAACGATTGTCGCTGGCAGGACCGATCTCGGCATGCCGGACTGGCGCGGTTATATCTCCGGCCAGCCGATGTCAGCGCAGGAAATTTCCGACGTGGTGGCCTGGCTTGCGTCGAAGCGTCCGGCGCCGGCCAGCGCCCCGGATAAGCCTGACGGAAAAGAGGCGACCAGGTTTCGTTAGGTGACGTGCGATGGAAGTGGAGATGGCCAATGACTGTAAACGAAAATGAATCGAATCAGGCGACTCAGGCGGGACGCTCCCGGCGTCGCTTTCTGCTCGAAATTGGCGCGGCGCTCAATCTTCTCGCCGCCATTCTGATCGGCATTCCGATCATCGGCTTTATCTTTTCCAGCTTCCGGCGCCGCATTCAACCCGACTCGTGGATCCGGCTGGGCGCGCTGGAAACCTTTCCTGAGAATCAGACTCGACTGGCGACTTTCCGCAACCCGAACAGCCACCCCTGGGACGGGACGACGGCGGATATTCCATGCTGGGTGCGAAGGACCGGAGGCGAACAGTTTCAGGTCTTCGCCATCAACTGCACTCACCTGGGCTGCCCTGTGCGGTGGTTCCAGGAGTCGCGCCTGTTTATGTGTCCATGCCACGGCGGCGTGTTTTACGAGGACGGCTCGCACGCCGCAGGGCCGCCGCCGCGCGGGCTGTATGAATACAAATACAAGGTCGAGGATGGCCACTTGTGGATCAAGGGCGGTCATCTGCCGACACTGGCGGAGCCGGCGTAAAAGGTTTGTCATGCTGAAAAGTATCGCTTTGTGGTTCGATAGCCGGTTGCATCTGAGCAGGCTGTTCGATGAAACGGCAGGGCATCCCATCCCCCCATCGTCAGCGAGCTGGTTTTACGTCTTCGGCAGCGGCACGCTGGCCTGCTTTGTGGTTCAGATCGCCACCGGCATTTGCCTCGCCTTCGTCTACCAGCCTGCGGCAGGCGACGCCTACGCGAGTCTTGAATATTTGAATTTCATGCAACTGCTCGGCTGGCTGCTGCGCGGGCTTCACTACTGGGGCTCCAATTTCATGGTGGCGATTATGACCGCGCATATGGCGCAGGTCTTTCTTTTCGGAGCCTTCAAATACCCGCGCGAACTGACGTGGATTTCCGGCGTCGCGCTGCTCTTCTGCACGCTGGGGATGGCTTTCACCGGCCAGGTCATGCGCTTCGATCAGGACGCTTACTGGGGCCTTGGCATCGGCGCGGCCATCATGGGACGGGTTCCGTTGATCGGAGCGCAACTGGTTCACCTGATGCTCGACGGGCCAATCATCGCGGGCAGGACGCTCTCGCGCTTCTTCACGCTCCACGTCTTCATCCTGCCGGGCCTGCTCATCGCGATCATCGGCCTTCACCTGCGCCTGGTGCTGAGCAAGGGCATCAACGAATACCCGACGCCTGGCAAGCTGGTGAACAAAGATTCCTACGAGGATGAGTATCAGGTTCTGATCGAGAAAAAGGGTGTGCCCTTCTTCCCGTATGCCATCGGCAAAGACCTCGTCTTCGCCGGGCTGGTTATGCTGGGCATTGTGTTTTGCGCTCTCGTCTTCGGCCCCAAAGGTCCGGGAGGCGTCCCGAATCCGACCCTGATAGATACCACGCCGAGGCCCGATTTCTTCTTCCTTTCGCTGTTTGCCATGCTGGCGCTGTTACCGGCTTACATGGAGACGTTCATTATCCTCGTCGCGCCGATCATCATCATCGTCATCCTCCTGGCCTTGCCGTTTGTCTCGGGCACGGGCGAGAAGAGCGTGCGGCGGCGGCCCGTCGCGGCGCTGAGCGTGATCGTCATTCTGCTGGCGCTCGGAATTTTCACCTGGCTGGGATCCACTTCGCCCTGGTCGCCGCACATGGATGCGTGGAGCAGCGACGCCATACCGGAGAAGTTCGTAAAAGGACGCTCGCCGCTGGAACTACAGGGCGCCGCGATGCTGCAAAACAAGCAATGCCGCAATTGCCACAGCCTGGGCGGGGTGGGCGGGCAGCGCGGCCCGGCGCTTGACGGCGTGGCGACGCGGCTGACCAGCAGTCAGATGGTGCGGCAGGTGATTCAGGGCGGAGGCAATATGCCGGCTTACGGCAAAAATCTCAGCCCGGCGGAGGTCGCGGCGCTGGTCGCGTTCATGCGGACTTTGCACGCGCCGAATGAAATGCCCGCGCGCGATTCGGCAGTCCCCGGCCAACCCGGCGCGCGGTAGATACGGACTGTCAAATGAGTCCGATGGCGGAGACGATATTCAGAGCCTGGCAGCCGGATTACGGAGCGCCGATGATTCTGCTGCTGGTGTGCGCGCTCTACGCGCTCGGCTGGCGGCGATTGCGCCGACAGCGACCGCGAGAGTTTGACGGCGCGCGGCTCGTTTCGTTTTTGTCAGGGATTGCGGCGATCCTGCTCGCCATCGCTTCGCCGCTCGACGCCTTCGCGCCGCTGCTGCTGACCGCGCATATGATTCAGCACCTGCTGCTGTTGATGGTTGCGCCGCCATTGATTCTTTACGGCGCGCCTTATTTGCCGATCCTGCGGGGATTGCCGTCGAGCGTATTGAAGCACGGTGCGGGGCCGTTTCTCGCTTCTCCCGGATTGCAGCGGTTTGGCCGCCGACTGACGCATCCGCTGGTCTGCTGGCTCGCGTTTACGATCACGAGTCTGACGTGGCACGCGCCGAAGTTTTATGAACTGGCGCTGCGTTCGCCGTTCTGGCACGGAGTGGAACACCTGTGCTTTCTCGGCGCGGCGCTGCTCTTCTGGTGGCCGTTGATTCAACCGTTGCCGAGCCGGGCGCAGTGGCCGCGCTGGGCGATGATTCCGTATCTGTTTCTCGCCGACTTTCAGAACACGGCACTGGCGGCCTTCCTGATTTTTTATGGGCGCGTGATCTATCCCAGCTATGCAGCCGCGCCGAGATTGCTGAACCTGTCGCCGCTGGAGGATCAGGCCGCCGCCGGCGCCGTGATGTGGGTTCCCGGCTCGGCGGTCTATCTCATTACCCTCGCGCTGATAACTATCCAGGCGCTCGAATCGCAACGGCGGGCTGTTCGTCCATCGCGCCGTCGCGCTGAATTGCCGGTCATTCAACCCAAAGCCGCTTCAACTTCCTTTTCCAATCGCCGCCGTAAAAACTGGGATCTCTTGTCCGTCCCGATCATCGGCGCGGCGCTCAGCCGTCCGCGATTTCGGCGCGTGGTTCAATCGGTTATGTTCGCGCTGGCGCTCATCGTCATTGCCGACGGACTGTTCGGCCATCAGATGAGTTCGATGAATCTGGCGGGAACGCTTCCTTGGACGCACTGGCGCGGGCTGGTAGTGATCTCGCTGCTGGCCGCCGGGAATTTCTTCTGCATGGCCTGTCCATTCACGCTGGCGCGCGATTTCGGACGGCGCTGGCTGCCCGCGCGCTGGCATTGGCCGAAACGGCTGCGCTCCAAAGGGCTAGCCGTGGCGTTGCTGGCAATTTACCTGTGGGCCTATGAGGCTTTCAGTCTGTGGGACAGCCCGTGGTGGACGGCGTGGATTGTCGTCGCCTATTTCGCCGCATCGTTCGTCATTGACGGATTGTTTCGCGGCGCGAGCTTCTGCAAATACGTCTGCCCCATTGGGCAGTTCAACTTCGTGCAATCGCTCGTCTCGCCGCTCGAAGTGAAGGTTCGCAACGCCGATGTCTGCCGATCCTGCGCGACCTACGACTGCATACGCGGCAATGACACGCGACGCGGTTGCGAGTTGGGACTTTTCCAGCCGAAGAAATCGGGCAACCTGGATTGCACATTCTGCCTGGATTGCGTTCACGCTTGTCCACATCAGAACGTGGGAATCATCGGCGTCACGCGCGGCAGTCAACTCACTCACGACCGTTACCGTTCCGCCCTGGGCCGCCTGTCGCAACGGATGGACGTAGCCGCGCTCGTGTTGGCGCTGGTCTTCGGGGCGTTCGTGAACGCCGCCGGAATGATTGGGCCTGTGGCGGAGTTGGAGCGCGCGTTGCAGCAACGCCTCGGTCTCGATTCATTGCTGCCTGTGATCTCGGCGCTTTTCGTCCTGGGTTTGCTCGTTGCGCCGTTATCGCTGGCTGGGTTGTGCGGCGTCGTTTGCCGCGCGATGTGCGGCGGCGCCATTCGCTTGAAAGAGTTGATCTGCAGTTTCGCGCTGGCGCTGGCGCCGTTGGGATTCAGCATGTGGCTGGCGCATGTGGCCTGGCATTTTCTGACCGGCGCATCGGTGGTGATTCCGGTCGCTCAGCGCGCGGCGAACGATCTCGGCAGTTCGCTGCTCGGCCAGCCGGACTGGGCCGATACGCCGTCGCTGCTGCCGCTCGCCTGGATTCCGTCGCTGCAAATTCTGCTGCTCGACGGCGGGCTGCTGTTGACGCTCTATGTGGGCTGGCGAGTTGCGCAACGGTTCTCGCCGCGCGCGGCGGGAGCGATTGGCCTGCTTGCGCCGTGGGCCTGCCTGGCCGCGCTGCTTTACGCGACTGGCGTGTGGATTGTGTTTCAGCCGATGGAGATGCGCGGCCTGATGCCGGGGATGCCGCATTGAAGACGATGGAAAACCATCGAGCAAAATTGATCGGACGGCGCTGGCGTCACGGCTTGTTGCTGGCGCTGTCGCTGTTGGCGCTGTGCGCGCGCGCGCAGGCGGACGGCGGCCTCGTGCTGCTGCATCAAACGGACGGCCCGTTTGTGATTACGGTTCTCGCCGCGCCGAACCCGCCGCGCGCCGGCCCGGTTGACATCAGCGTGCTGGTGCAGAACCGCGCGGATGAACAAGCCGCGCTCAATGAAGAAGTGTTTGTTCGGTTGCGGAGTGAAGACGGAGTGATTGTCGCGGCGCAGGCGATGCGAGACGCGGCGCAGAACAAGCCTGTCTACTCCGCCTTGATGAACCTGCCCGAAGCGGGACAATGGGAACTGGAGGTGACCATCCGGCAGGGCAGGCAGGGCGAGATCACGGCCAGGGCGATTGGGAAGTTGCCGGTTGCGGCGCCGAGGCCGTTCCTGCTCTCTTATTGGCGCAGCCTGTCGCTGCCCTGGGCCGTGGTCGCGCTGTTCGCTATCAACCAATGGTTAAAGAGGCGCGCTTGCGGTCGGGTGAGTCGAAGCGCGTGACTTGCCGGTCAGCGTACTGTTACGCCTTTTGCTTAAGCAGCGGGGCAAACATTATGCGGTCAGTTCATTTTCCATTTGCCATTTTCCATCTTTCATTTGTCATCGCGTCTGCAAACTGCCTGGGCAATGACCAATGAAAAATCAAAATAACTGCTCAGCCCCTCTTTGCCGCGTCGCGGCGGATGAGTTTAGCCGTGGACTTCAGTCCACGGCTGGTGGAGTAAATGTTCCCCGTCGCGTCAGCGACGATTGATCCTGCGATTTCAACCGTCGCTGACGCGACGCTGGGTTTGTCTCAACACCCACCGTGGACTGAAGTCCACGGCTAAACTCATCCGCCGCGACGCGGCGAAGAGAGGCTGAGCAATCACAAATCAAAAATGGAAAATGGAAAATGAACTGACCGCAGACACCCCGGAAATTCTGCCTGCCTGCTTACAACCGCTCCGGCCTCTGCCCGCCGACGAGCAGTGAACCGAGGTGAATGCGATGGCCGGTGCTTTTCGGGTTGCGTTCGCTGCTGATTTTGATGGTCAGTTTGTGCAGGCCGGAGTCGAGGCCGCTGGTGATGATGCGCGCCTGAATGTGACTGCCTTTGTTGTAACAGTCAATTCTGGTGAGCGGTGCGGGCGCGGGTTTGCCGTCAATCAGGCATTCGATGATGCCTGCCTCCGGCCCGGCGCGATAGACCAGGCCGACTGCCGAGCCTTCAAAAGTGGTTTCAAATTCGGCGCCGGGTTTGTCAGCCGTCAGCAGCCTGGCCGGCAGCAGCGGATCGCCCGCCGGTTCAATCTTCCAGTGCGCGCCGGGTTTGAATTCCGCAAAGGGTTTGCTCTCGCCGTAAGTCAGCGCGTCCTGTTCCAGAAAGGCGGGCAGGGTTGACGGCGCCATCACGGATTTGAGTTTTTCCTGTTCAGCCAGAAATGCGGTGATCAGATTGGCGAAACATTTATGCCCGATGTCGAGCGGGTGAACACCGTCCTTCCAGAAAGTTTCCGGCGTGATTTCCTGCGACTCAATGAATTTGAGCGTGCCGGGTTCGAGGTTGACTGACGGCAGGTGGTAATAATCG
>CAYWDW010000006.1:11231-22235 GCA_964457105.1 uncultured Heliobacteriaceae bacterium | reverse complement strand
ATCCGGCTGTTAACCGGAGGGTTGTAGGTTCGAGTCCTACCTGAGGAGCCATCCTTTTGTTGACCCTGCGCGTCGCCGCGTCGAAACCTCCAAACCTTATTCCGGTCCTTCGCTCCGGTCGGCTGAACAGCCTGGCACTTCAATCTTTCAGCCGCAGCAGGCGATGGCCCCGCAGCCGCGCGCCCCGCTCAGTCAGTCTTTGCAGCCAGCCGTTTTTCAGGCCGATGGAGGCTGCGTCATCGAGCAATCCCCACTTCTCTTCCTGCGCGGTCAGGCGGGCAAACTTGTCATACAGCGGATAGTCGCGGCTGACGAAGGTTTCCTTGCGATGCAGAATTGGCGGGTTGGCTGAGGCTGAGTAATCGCGCCACGCTGTATTCAGGCCCTGCAAATCGGCCTGCAGGCTTGAGCGCAGCGCCGGGTGCGGGTCGGTGTCAAACTCAGGGTAATGCAGCCACGACACCTTCGGCTTGTCAGCGCGGAACTTGATCAGCGTTGTTTCTTCAAGGCGGCCAAAGGCGCGGCTCGCGGCGCCCTCGTACAAGCGCAGCACCGGGTCGAGCTGATCGAGCGTGGAGATGTGCACATAGAGCGCCTCACCGACGAATTTGCCGAGGCGGCTGCGGCGGCAGGCTTCAGCAATGACTCCTGGCGCACCGAGACTGAAGAGCATCTGATCGGCCACGGCGCAGGCATTCGTGTAGCTGCTCCAGAAAGCTTTGAGGTCCTGTTGCAGCACGGCGGGCAGCGCAGTGAAGTTCGGTCGTTTGCCGAATCGTGACAGCGCAATGTAAACCAGCAGATCGTTCCGCCGCGCTGCCGCAATCTGCTGCCAGGCCTCTGCCCCCGTTGCCTGTTCGATCACCGCAAACGCTCTGACGACGGAGCGGAATTCAGCCTGAATGCCCGCCTCGTTCTCAAGCTCGCCTTTGACCGGCAGCCTGCCGCGCTCGGTGAAAAACTGCATCAGCGGTTCAAGCAGCGGGCGGTAATCGTCAAAGCTTCTGAGTGGCGTGCTGACGCGGGGCGTGACCAGGCGGCTGCGAAAACGCGCGGCGCGAAAGGCCTGCGCCTGCGCTTCATCACGAAAGACGAAATACACGCCCGGCGCTGCCGGCACAGCATCCACCCCAAGCGCCGCGTCAATGTAGTTTTTGAGTTCTGCCTGCTCGTAATATTTCTGAAAGGTGTTGCGGCTTGTAATCAGGCCGTCGTTGTAAGCGAGCTGCCCTTTGCCCGGTTCGCCAGGCAGCACCTGCGCGGCGACGATCAGCGCCTGTTGCGCGAGCGACCAGGCCCGCAGCAACGCCGCGCGCCGTTCCGGTTCGTGCTCGATGACATTGAGCACGTAGCCGAGATTGACCACCCCGGCAGCCGTCAGTTCGCAGTCAGGAAAGAAATGCGGATCCCATCCGCTGCCTGCCAGGCCGCGCTCGGTCAGCAGTCGGACATCAGTGCCGTGACCGCAGCCATAATCGAAAAATGTAACGCCGGGCGCCAGAATTCCGGCGTCAAGCGCAAGCCGCACCGGACGCGACAAATCATTTCGGACAATGGCCGCCTTGTGCCGGTCAATCTGCGACAACGAATGATTCTCAGCCGACATTGTGCTCTCTGACCCTGATGTTCAGGCGCGTGGAATGGAGCGATTGCGGAAGCGCGAAGCACGAAAGGCGTGTGCTTCAGCTTCGTTTCTGAAAACGAAGAAAATGCCTGATTCAACGGCGGTGGCCTCGGTACTCAGAACTGAATCAATGTAGTTTTTGAGTTCCGGCTGCGCGTAATATTTCTGAAAAGTGTGGCGGCTCGTAATCAAGCCGTCGTTGTAAGGCTGATCGCCTTTGCCACACTCAACCGGCAGCATTCGCGCCGCGACAAGCAACACTTTGCAGGCCAGCGCCCAGGCGTTCTGCAATGCCTCACGTCGCTCCGGTTCACACTCAATGACATTGATGACATAGCCGAGATTGACCACATCGGCAGGAATGATTCTTTCGTGCGGAAAGTAGTAAGGATCCCAGCCGCTGCTGACAAAACCGCGAGCGCCAATCAGCCTGACGTCAACTCCGCGACCACAGCCATAGTCAAAGAAGCTGGCATTGCCCGCAAACAATCCCGCTTCAAGTGCGAGTCGCACCGGGCGTGATAAGTCGCTGCGGACAATTGCCGTGCGATGCCGTTCAATCTTTCGCGTCTGAGTGCTTTCAATGAACACGGGGCCTCCTGTATCTGGCTCGACACTTCATCTGACTCTTTGCTAGCCTCTGCTCTCCCGCAATCAGGACCGGAAGGCTTCAGGAATGAATTCAACTCTGCCTGACAACTCGAAACTCGACATTGCCGCGTTGTCGCGCCTTTTTGCCAGCACTACCAATTCCTATAAATATGTCTTCTTCATTTCCTGTCTGGAGATTCTCAGAAGGCGCGAATTCAATACGGCAGAGCCGATCAGCTTTCAGGAGTTAACTGTCGAGATGCTGGTAACGGCCTGGTATCCGCACAGCTACTTCAGATTATCTTTCGGGCTGCAGGACAGAATTACAGCGAAACTGGATTCGCTGAAGCTGAGCATTGGCAAGCCTGTCCTGAAGTTCAGGGATAGCGATAAAAAACTGTTACGTGAAATCATCAGCCGCCAGCAACCGGACAACTCGCTGATGCATTACGTCCCATTCAGAACTCTTCGTCCATTTTTTGAGCTTGAGCTGAGGGGGAAGCCAGATTACCTGATTGATGATGCAATTGCGAGACTGGCAACTGAAAAATATGACGAGCGTCAGCCGCTCTATCGTTTCAGCGCCAGGGAGGATCAACTGATTTTCCATCCTGCCTGGGCTGAATACTTCAAAACACATTACTCGATCATCAAAGGCTGGGTCGCCTGGCACTGGCTTGAATATATGCAGCGATGCAATCAGGGTGTGCCAGCGGTTTCGTCCAAGCTCTTTCCGCCGCAGGGCCGCGATTCACTGCGAGTGCAGACCGAATTCTGGAAGATCGCCATCAGGCACGGCAAACTGAAATGCATCTACTCTGACATCCTGCTTGAACCCGACAGGATTTCACTTGATCACTATCTGCCCTGGTCGTTCATTGCTCACGATCACCTGTGGAACCTGATTCCCACCTTACAAGAAGTAAACTCCTCAAAGTCTGACTGCCTGCCATCGCAAAGCTACTTCGACAGCTTTGTAAACCTCCAGCATCAGGGACTGGTCATCACCAATCAGCAGGCCGGAGAACGAAAGTGGGAAAAGTACATTGAGCCTTACATTGCTGATTTGAAGATCAGCGACAAGCTTGATCTGCTTGACCAGCAGAAGCTCCGGCAGGCTTACGAATCAAACCTGTTGCCACTGCTCGAACTCGCCAAATCACTAGGCTTCAGCCCTGACTGGCGCTTTCGCCCGCCTTCCAGTCACAAGTAATTCTTCAGCCTGTGATCGCTGAACCTCCTGAGCATTGGCACATTCATTCCGGTGCTGGGGTCTGAACATTTTGAGCTGCTCGTCAAAAACCCGGCCCGCTTTGCCATCAAACATTACGAAGTGTGCGGCGTGCGCGCCGAAGTTTTCAGGGAACTGGAAGGCGTGCTGAACGGCGGCGCAAAACTGCCTGCGGGTGTGCGCAATCGCACGCTGCTCGGCATTGTCAGCCCGCTGCTGCAATTCGTGCGGCGGCTGCCGCCTTATGCCCAAAAGACGCGCCGCGTTTCAGCCGCAGCCCAGGCGGTGCGGCAGGCGCTGCTCGCGGCGCACGAACCCGACAGGCTGCTCTTTGAGCTGCTGCCGACAGCCTGCGGTTTGGAGCCGATCTCAGACCAGGGCATTCAGGATCAGAACCTGCCGCGTGAATTGCGGCGGCGACTGAGCGCGGCGCTGAAGGAACTGCGCGAGGCGCACGAAGAACTAATCCGTCAGTGCCGCGCGTGGATTCACGAAGCCTTCGGCGTGCGGCAGGATGCGGCCCGTTTGCGTGAAGACCTGCGCAGCCGCGCGAGCTACCTGCAGGGCCGCAGCATCGAACCCGTGCTGACCCGCTTCGTTTTTGCCGCGACCGACGACGCCGCCGAAGATCAGCCGTGGCTCGAAAGCCTCGTCATGGTCATTGCCGACAAGCCTGCGGAATCGTGGACGGACGCCGACGCCGACGCTTTTGATTTGAAACTGAGCGACGTGGCCCGCCGCTTCAAGCACCTCGAAGCGATCATCCGCGACAACTCGGCGCTGTGGGGCAGTCAGGCCGAAGCGCGCCGGATTTCAGTGGTCCGCACCGACGGCACGGAACTTTACGATGTCGCGTGGATTGACGAACACGAACGCCCGGCGCTGGAACATCAGGCTGATGAAATTCTGCGCCACCTCGGCCCCGACAAGGCACAGCAGCGCGCCCTGCTCGCCGTGCTGACCGAACGGATTCTGGCCCACACCTCACAGACGTTGCGAACACCGGCCCCGCACCAGGAGGAGCGTAATGAGACACATCCTCGGACTCTCAGGCGGTAAGGACAGCGCCGCGCTTGCGGTGCTGCTGCACAAACAGGTGCCGCAGATGGAATACGTCTTCTGCGACACCCACAAGGAACTGCCGGAGACTTACGAATTTCTTGACCGGCTCAAAGCGCGGCTCGGCATTCAGATTCAATATCTGAGCGCCGAACGCGGCTTCGATCACTGGCTTGATGTGTATGGCGGCACGCTGCCTTCGCCGCAGATGCGGTGGTGCACGCGCAAGCTGAAGATTGAACCGATTGAGCAATACATCGGCAACGACGAAGCCATCAGCTACGTCGCCATTCGCGCCGACGAACCGGAGCGGCAGGGTTACAAAAGCACAAAGCCGAATATCACTGTCGCCTTTCCGTTTCGTGAACAGGGGATAGACAAGCCGGGCGTGATTCGCATTCTGGAAGAATTCGGCATCGGCTTGCCGAAGTACTACGAATGGCGCACGCGCTCAGGCTGCACGTTCTGCTTCTTTCAGCGCAAATACGAATGGGTCATGCTGGCCGAAAAGCACCCGGAAGAATTTCAGCGGGCGATGGAATACGAAAAGGAGCTTTCAGAAGGTCGCCGCTACACGTGGAATCAGGGCGAAACGCTGGAGGAACTGCTCGCGCGCCGGGAGCAGATCATCGCCGAACACGAAAAGATGCTGCAGCGGCAGCGCAAAGACGCGCCTCACCGCGCACTCGTGGACGCGCTCGCCGAAGTTTTGGACACGGAAGACGACACGGCCCCGTGCGTCGCTTGTCATTACTGATTGTTGATTACTGCGGCTGAGGCCTCGACAGCCATCGAGCGCCCCGTTTTCCGTCGCCTCAGCAGCCCCTGAGCCAGAAAGCCATGAGTCTTTCGTTTCATGAATCATTCCCGCTTGAGTGCGAGAACATTGCCAAGCTGCTCGCGACGGTGGTTGAGAAGCCGTCCGTCTCAAACGTCGAAATCGCGGAGTTGACGGGCCTCGGCATCGGCCGGAATCCGCGCAAAGGGCTGGTGCAGCCGACGATTGAGTATGCCGACGGCGCGGGGCTGATTGCCGTCGAGCCGGGAGAGAGGCGGATCAGGCTGACTGATGTTGGGGGCGTCGTCTTCGAGCATGACCGAGCCATGAAGAAGCCGGTCACGCAGTGGGCGATGCATTACCACTTGTCGCGCGCGGGCGGCAAGGCCGAAGCGTGGGCACATTTCGTGCAGGAGTTTCTGCCGTTGCACCAGAGCTTCGACCGCGCGGCGTTTGAAACAAGCGTCGCAGAGAAGTTCGGCAGCCGCGCAAAGCTGCGGTCAATCAAGCCCGGCCTCGTGCTGAACTCCTACACGGAAAACAGAGGGCTGGGGCTGCTGCGGCTGTTGCGTGAATCGGGCCGCAATCAGTACGTGCGCGGACGGCCATACATTCCGACGCCTTACATCATCGGCTACATCCTTGCCGAAATCTGGGAGGCGCAGCACCCGACGCGGATGATGGTTGATGCAGACAAGCTTGCTGCGCCGGGGCATCTGGGGCCGACCGTCGGGCTGAAAGACGCCGAACTGCAGGAACAACTCAACGCGCTCACGCACGCTGGCGTCATTACTCAAATGCGTGAAGCCCCGCCCTATCAGGTCGTCCGGCAGTGGGGCGACAAGCTTGACCTGCTGCGGCAGGCTTATGCGGAGGGATCGTGAACGAGTGGCGAACAAGATTTCAGGGCAGCCGTGACCGGACGCTGATGCTGCTGATTCCGCCTGAACGCTACGCGCGGCAGCCGGACTTCGTCGCCGCACATCTCTCCGGCGTCATTGTGCTCGACTGGCGCGCAGAGTTTCTCAGGACGGTGCGACCCGCACAGCGATACCTGAACCTCAGCGTGCGCGGCGAAGTGGAACGTTTGAAGCAGGCGAGCGCGGCCCGCAAAGGTGACGCGCTCTGTTTCATCAATACCGAGTATGCCCTGGCTCATTTCAGCTACGACGAGCGGCAGGAGTTCTGGCGCGCGCTGTGGGGCGACTTCCCGTACAGCGACGCGATTCTGATTTACGCCGCGCTCGACGCGCGCGAGCTGCTGCCCGATCTGGAGCAATGGAAGCAGGCTGGCCGGGTCTTGTCGCCCGCTTAGCCCGTCTTATTTTTCGGAGGCAATTATGGTTGAGAACATCAGTGACCTCATCGCAATGAATTCTCAGGCTGCGCTGATTCCGGGCGTGCAACTGGAATGGTACGGCAACCCGGACAAAGAGGCCGACAATGAACGGCTGGTGTCAAGCTACATCTTCAGCAGCGGCGCGGCGACGCAGGGCGCGGCTCCGGCAGTCACCATCTTTGGGCGCATCCGCGACAGCCTGACGCAGTCCGGGACGCACAACGTCTTCACGGTCATCGCCCACTACGGACACGGCAAATCTCATTTTGCGCTCGTGCTGGCGAATTACTTCGGGCGGCGCGCGGGCGACCCGGCGCTGGATAAACTGCTCGATCAACTCGAAGCCTGCACGGACAGGCACACGGCCTATCACTTTCGCCAGTTCAAGAAGAATGCCGGGAAGCCGCAACTCGTCGTGAGATTGTCGGGCCACGACTTCACGAACCTGCGGCAGGGCTTTCTGAGCGCGTTGCGCCGGGCGCTCGACGAGTACGAGGCGACGCGCGGCTACGCGCTCAAAGCCGTTTCCGAGCAGGCGGCGCAGTGGCTGCGCGGCCTCGCGCCCAAACAGCGTGAGCGCGCGACAAAGTATCTGAGCGAAAAGCATCACACAGATTTCGACGCCTTCGTTGACAAGCTCGCACAGTTCGACACGACGAAAGAGATCATCGCGCGCGAACTGAGCCGTGAGCTGCTCGGCATTGCGGCGGATTTCGGCGGCGACGTGAACCTGCGCAAGGTCATTGATCAGGTGATGACTGACCTTTGCACCAAAGAGGACGCACCGTTTCATCGGATGGTGATCCTGTTCGATGAGATGGGGCAGTACGCTGAGAAGTGGTGTCACAACCGCATGGCCGCCGGCGACCTCGCGCCGCAGCAATTGACCGAAGCCTGCGACAACTGGAAAGGCAAACTCTGCCTCGTCGCTTTCCTGCAACGTCCCATGGACAGCTTCGTCAAGCAGTACGGCGCAGAGAGCGAGTTCAAGAAGTGGGCCGAGCGCTTCCCGCACGAGACGAGCTTCCGGCTGGAATCGAGTCTGGAAAAGGTGATCGGCGGCTTACTCACCAGGCAGGACGGCTGGGACGAGTTCGCGCGCGACTTCATGCCGAAGATCGAAACGGCGAGCAAAGCCGCCTGGCAAATGCTGCCGACTTATCAGCACTCGCGGCAGTGGACCGAGCAAAGCTTTAATTCAATCGTTGGTATCGGCGCGTTTCCGCTGCATCCGCTGACGACGGGCCTGCTCTGCAACCTGACCTTCACACAAGGCTCACGCACCATCATCAGCTTTGTGGACGCCGCGTATCAGGCGGTGAAGGATGAACCGGCGGCGCACCACGGGCAGTTGCAGTGGGTCTGGCCGATTCGCCTGGTGGACGAGTTTGCCGGAGACTTTGCCGACCAGGCGAGCTTCGGGCGTTACGAACACGCAAAGACGCGGCTCGGCGCCAATTCGTCAGAAAACCTCTATCCGATA
Organism: uncultured Heliobacteriaceae bacterium; assembly: GCA_964457105.1. GTDB lineage: Bacteria > Acidobacteriota > Blastocatellia > RBC074 > RBC074 > DASRDU01. The sequence continues at coordinate 14,130 of CAYWDW010000006.1, read as the reverse complement.
ATCAAGGCGCTCTTCCTTTACGAAATTGGCGGGGTCAAGAAGTATCCGAGCCAGCCGCATGCGACGGTGCTGGCGGCGCTCTGCGGGTTGTCAGAGTCGCAGGCCGCAAGTGCGCTTGATGAATTGGACAAAGAGCATTCGATCATTCGCTTCGCGCAGGCAAAGGGCGAATATGAATTCTGCGATGTCGGCCTGTCGCGCGCTGACATCCGGCAGCAGCTTTTGCGGGCGGTGGCAGACAAGACCATCGGCAGCCTGGCCGACAGGATCAGCCGCCTGAAACTGCTTGAGAATTTTCCCTTTCCTGAGAGCGAAGCGACCAGCTTCAAGGGCGCGTATGCCGTTGAAGGTGATGAATGGCGACTCGAACCGGTGATAATGGATGCTGCGAAGCTGAGTCTTGAACGCCTCGCGCAGCTCGTCAAGGAACACGCCGATCCGGCTGCAGCGCGCGGCCTGCTCGTTTACGCCGTCTCCGGCGATGATGCGGAACTGGACCTCGCGCGCGACCGGGCTTCAGTGGTCCTCAACGAATTGAGAAACAGTCCGAAGCCTTATCCGCTGGTGATTGCCGTTCCGCAGAAACCGGCAGTGACGCTCGGACGCGAGTTGCTGATGCGCGATGAATTGAAAGGCTGGGGGACGGCCAAAATCGAGCAGTACGGGCCGAGCTATCACGACGCGGTGAAGGACTCCGACCGGCGCATTGAGGACGAATTGAAGGCGCATCTCTGTCACAGCGTCAAATACTTTGTGGCGCCAGCCGTCGAGCAGAAGTTGAAGAGCCATGAACGGAATGCACCGGATCACATCGCCAGCCGTCTCTTTGAAGATGCCTTTCCGCTTCGCGTTCCGGCCCGGTGCAACTTTGTGAAAACAGGCAATGCTCAGGGTAACAGCATTGTAGCAATGGTGGCGAAACATCTGATCGTCAACGAAGTTGATCCAAGCAAGCTCGACACCAAGCACAAGAACCTCATGGATATGGTGCTCAAAGAAGGCTCGGACAGGTGGGGCGTGCTGACGCTCGGCCACAAGCTGAAAGAGCCGTCAAACGAGCGCGTCATCAAAGCGTGGGAGTGGCTGAACGCCGAAATCCCTGATGATCGTCCGACTGAGTTCCGGCGACTCACCGCGACGCTGAAGGGCATGCCGTTCGGCTTCGATGATCTGACGCTGACGCTGCTTTACTCAGCCTGGATCGGCCTGCACAAGGTTGAACTGCGCTTCGCGGGCGCGGTGAATCTGAAGGACGGGCGCGTACAGCCGCTCTCACTCGATCAATTACAGAATCAGATGAAGAAGGCGACTGACTTCATCAAGTGGCTTGATGACGGCAGAGTGCAGGTGACGCGGCCCGGCAGGGGCAACAAGCGAAAGGCGAACGAGTACCTGAAGAAACTCTCGGCGGCGGCGAGCTTTCAGGAAGCGGTCGCGCTCATCAATCAGGCCGAAGAGGTGCTGAATACTCTGGGGCCTGACGACGAGTTGCGCGGACAGATTCTGGAGCAGGTTGAGAAGTTGGTGACGGAGTGCGGCAAGATTCATGAGTACGAGAAAAAGGTGCTGCTCGTGCGCGGCATTGCAGAGAAGCGGGAGCGCGCCCTTGACCTGATCGGCTTTGCCGACAAGCTGCCGCCGCTGCCCAATACTTTTTTGACCTTCGACAATCATACCCTCAGCGAAACCAAAAACCTGATTGAAGAGCGGCTGCAATCGCTCGTCGAGAAGCAGACGCAACAGAAGCTCAGGAAGATCGAAAGCCACGACATAATCGTGAAAGACCTGGAGCAGTTGAGGGATGGCCTGCACAAAAGTGGCCGCGAATCGCTCGAACAGCTTTGCCTTGACGCATTGGCGCGCATCGAAGGCGAGTACAAAGCGCTCAAGGCCGAGCAGGCGGAGGAATCTGTCGTCGCCAGAATCGAAGCGATGCGCACGGCGGATGCGAGCCTGGCGACTTGCCGCGAGTGGGCCGTGAGCGTGCAGCAAACGCTGGACGAGAAGCTCTCGGCGGCGAGCGACAAGGCGCGGCGGCGAGTCGCAGCCGTACAGCAGCAGATCAGCCGCCGCGTGGCGAGTTGTGAAGAGTGGATTGCTGAGTTGCCGGAGCGTGCTTCATCGGCAACCGACGCCGCAAAGCTTTCAGCCTTGCGCGATGAAATCATCAAGCGCACAGCGGTCTATGCCGACACGCCCGAAGAAGAGTCACTGCGCGCAGTCAAAGCGCAGGTCGAAGCGGAAGCCGCTGAACTGGCGGCGGCTGAGCAGCGACAGGCCATCCGGCAGTCGCACATCAACTCGCATTTCAGCCTCGTCAACGAACGCGCCGCGCGCGTGATTCAGGCCCGCGCGTTCGCCGACGCCGCGCGTGCGTTCGCTCACCTTCAGCCGCTGCCTGCGCTGCCCGATGACGTTTCGCTGACACCGAAAGAGGAGAGTGAACAACAGGCGCAACTTGACCGGGCGAGGCAAAGCGTCACGGCGCTTTTTGATGAACTGATTGCCGTAAGCACGCCACAGACGGCGGCGGGATTCGAGCAGCGGCGGACGCAGCTTGCACAAGCGATTGAGGCGATTGACACGGCGGCGGGCCTGCCCGACGAGTGGCCGCAGCGATTGCGCGAACTGGCCGAGGCGAACAGCCGGGCGCAGGAAGCGTGGCAGGCCGAGCAGCGCGCGAAGGAAGAGGCCGAGCGGCTGGCGAGCGAGAACAGGCGGCGGCTGGCGAGTAATCGCAAGCTGGTCGAAAGCGCGTTGAAGCAGGCGCAGAGCGCGCAGTCGTTGCGCGAGATTCACAACGCAATCGCCGCGTTGAATGTCGCCCGCGCCGGACTTGAGCCGCCGTGCGATGAGCAGATCGAGCAGCTTGAGCGCACGACGGCGGAACTCAGCGAAC
>CAYWDW010000006.1:2978-11221 GCA_964457105.1 uncultured Heliobacteriaceae bacterium | reverse complement strand
CGCGGATGGGTGAATGAAGCCCTGCCGGAGCAGTTCGCGGCGGCTTGGACTCTCGGCGAAGTGCGTGAACTGCGGCAGAAAGTTGTGAGCTACGAAGCGCGTTGCGACGGTGATGCGACGCTCGCGGCGACGCTCGATCAGGCGCGGCAGCGGCTCGACGGGCGCGGCGCTTTTCTCAACGAACTGGCGGCAGCGGAGAAGAACGTCACGTCAATGCCGCAGTGTCACGAGCGGCTGGCGCGGCTCGAAGCTTTGCGCGCCACGTGCCCGGACGGCGAGCGGCTGACGGCTGAAGTTGCGAGCCGACTGCGGGAGAAACTTGGGCAATTGCAGGCCGAACAGCGCACGCGAGCCGAGAATTGGCTGGCGCAATTTGACGTAGCGATGAACGGCGAATTGGCGGCGCCAGAAGCAGGTGCGCTGCTCAGCAAATTGAAAGATCGTCCGGCGGGGTTGGAGGAGCGAGACGAGCCGTTCCTGCGCCAGGTGAGTGAGCGGCTGAAGCTGATGCTGGATCGTGATGCAGTTGTCAGCATCGTCGCAAAGTTCAAGTCCTTGCAAACCGCTGAGCAGCGGGCCGCCTGCCTCGTGCAGATGGTCGAGCTTTGCCGCGAGGACGGAATGCCGGACGCGCTGGCAAACCGACTGGCGGAAATGCTGGAAGCGGGGGCCGCCGTATGAACGTGAAGCTGATGCTGGACGCTTCGGGCGAGAACGCCTGCCCGCCGGGCTTCGTCGTCGTCGAATCGGAGGTTGAATTGCTGCGGCTCGACGGCGGCGAGCAATCGCTGTTCGTGCGCAGCAAGCGGCTCTGTGATTGGGCGCGGGAACTGTGTCGGGCGCGAGGGCTGAAGGAAGGTTCGGACTTTGTTGATTTGCCGTCGCCGCGCAATCGCCTGCGCCTGCTCGTCGGCGATTGGGCGAACGAGGTGCGGGCGGACGTGTTGGCCCGCGCGGTCGAACTGCTCCGACGAGATCAGCATTTGACGCGCGGCGGGTTGCTGGCGCGACTCACGGGAGAAGATTTCTGGGCCGATGCGCCATCGCGCGAGCACGCCGCGCGGTGGCTGCTGGCCGAATGCGGCGCGGAGTTGACGCCGCTCGTCGAAGCCGCGCGCGAGGCGTGGGCGCGCGAATGTGCGGATGAAGCGTTACGGCGGCTCTACAAGCTCCCACTCGATGAGCGGCGGTCGGCGCTGCAAGAATGGTTGAGCGCCGAAGATGAGTCGGCGGAGTTGGGCCTGTTCCCGCTGATCGTCGAAGGCGCGGCGGCGGAAACGCTCAAGGCAGTGTGGGGGCAGAAGCTGCGGCAGACGAACGGGCAGGCGCATGAAAAAATCCCGGCCCAACATCCAAATGCCCGGCACATCGCGGCTGCGGCTCACGAATACTTTCGCTATCACCCCAGGCACTTGACGCTCGGCACAGTGACGCGCATCGGTTCGCTGCTGTCACCTCAGCAACGAAGCGAGATGGAGCGGCTGGTTCCGAGAGCCGTGCCCGGCCCGCTGCCTGCTGACGCAAGCGAGCAGGAGGCTCTGGCGTGGGCCGTGCAGCAGTATTTGCCATACCGCGAATGGCAGGTCAGCACGGCGCCTGACGACGAAGTGGAAGCACGGGCGGCGGCGGAGAGCGGCGGCGCATTCGCCGACTGGCTGCTGGAAAATTATCCGGGTTTGACGACGAAGAGCTGTGAAGATTCGCCGCTCAACCTCCGCACCAGGCACGTGGTTGATGCACTCAGCAGGGCGTACCGCGTGCTGTGGGTCGTTGTGGACGGGTTGAATTACCTGAACCATCGGCGGCTGCTTCAACGCCTGGCCAGGACTGACGCGGCACTGTCCGTCGAGCAGGATTACAGGCTGCTGGCCGTCCTGCCGACGATCACTGAGAAGGCCAAATACGGGATGACGAGCGGACGGCTGCCAGGTCAGAACCTGACGGGTGAATGGAGAATCAGCAGGGCGCTGGCCGAAAGTTTTCCGCAGGCGAAGTATGCGGGCGTGGATCAGGTGGACAAGCTGAAGGAATGGCTGGCCGATGAAAACATCGGACTGTGCTACTGGAATATGACGGCGGTGGACGAGTGCTATCACAAACAGACCGACTCGGAAGCTATTCACGATAACGTTGGGGCGCGGCTCGACGCGCTGGCCAAAAACATCAGCCGAATGGTGACAGCGGCGGCTAACCCCGACCGCGTGGCCGTTGTCATCTCGACCGATCACGGGCAGATGCTCGGCCCCTGCTGCAAACACGAAGACAAGTTGAAGGAAGCCGACGTTCACGGACGCACGGCCACAGGCGACCCGCTGGCGCTGGGCGACGGGGCGGAGCGCGCTTACGTCAAATCGGCGGACGGCTCGGCAGTGCTGCTCAATCACACGCTGTTTCAATTGAGCGAGCCGACGACTCTCGCGCTCAAGTCATATCACTTCGGCGGGTGGTCGCAGGATTCGCGCGGGCGAGCCTGGGGCGTACACGGCGGACTATTCCCGGAAGAAGTCGTCGTCGGCCTCTCGGTGCTGCGGCACAACCATCAGCGGAAGCCTGTGACGGCGAGCGTGACTGGAACGGGCGAAGTCGGCAAGCCGGGCCGGATGACGCTGTGGATTGATAACCCGAACCCGGCCCCACTTCGTTTGTTGACACTGACGCTCAACGAGGTTGATGAATACCGGGCATCGGTTCTGCCCGACAGAGACGTGGCAGGCCTGTCACAGCCTTCCATCGAACTGGAGTTACAAAAATTTCCCGCCCCGGTCAGCGGCGACAGCCTGAGCCTGACCGGCACGCTGGCTTATGAATTCAACGATGGCGTGCATCACGAATGCGCTGTGACCGGCACGCTGACCGGCAGGCAGATCTACAGCGAACAGCGGCCTTCGCTGCGCGACAGGTTCAAACGATGAGCAGTGAATTGAATCAGAAAGTACGTGATGTGTTCGGCCCGCTGGCGATGGACAAGCGGCGACTGCCATCGAGCGGTTTGGGCAAAACCGGCCTTCCGGCCTATGTTGCTGAATGGGTGCTGGAAGAAATTGTGCCGGGCGCAGGGCCGCTGACCGACGATGAACGAGCGACCCTCGAACAATTTGCCGGGCAGATGATTCCGCGCCGCGACGAGCAGAATGTCTATCGCAATCGTTTGCTCACGGGCGACATCGTGCCGCTGCTGGCCTATATGAAGGTCGAAATCAGCCTTTCACGCTCGATGCAGGAGCGATTCGCCAACATTCAGGCGCTGGGCTTTAATGACTGCTGGATTGCTGATGCCATTGTCGAGAAAAACAAAGACCTGCTGCGGCAGGGAATGTGGGGCATCATCGAACTGATCGGCACGAAAAATGGCGTGCAGGTGGCCGGGTTTGAACCGATGCAGGCGTCAGTTGACCTGAAGCAGTTTTACGAAAAACGCCAGGAGTTCAATGCTGATGAATGGCGCGAATTGATGCTGACCTCAGCCGGTTACAACCCGGCGGCTTACAGCGTCAACGAACAGCTTCTGATCCTGTGCCGTCTGCTGCCGCTCGTGCAGAAAAATCTGCACCTGATGGAACTCGCGCCGAAAGGCACGGGCAAAAGTCATATCTTCATCAACATCAGCCCGCGCGTTTATCTCACAAGCGGGAATCTCTCTCCGGCGGTCCTGTTCTTCAACAATGCGACCGAACAGCCCGGTCTGCTCGCGCGCTACGACGTGATCGTGATTGACGAGGTGCAGCGCATCCGGCTCGAAAATCCCGGTGAGATCATCAGCAATCTGAAAATTTATCTGGAGAACGACACCATCAGGCGCGGCGGCAGGGTTGATCTGCCGAGCGACTGTGCCCTGGTCCTTCTCGCCAATATTCCCTTGTCAGAAAGTCAGCAGCCGGATTCGGAACTGATCGTTGAATCGCTGCCGGAGTTCATGCGCGAGACGGCCTTTCTGGACCGCTTTCGTGGCATCATTCCAGGCTGGAAAATTCCGAAGTTTCATCAGGGTTGCATGGCCAGCAATGTTGGCTTGAAGGCAGATTTCTTCAGCGACACGCTGACGGCCATGCGGCACGAGACGCGGCACGAAGAATGGGTTCGCCATCGGGTAGTGTTCCCGGAAAATACCGGGATCAGGGATCAGCGGGCCGTCACCAGCATTGCTGCCGGGCTGCTGAAGATTCTCTATCCTGACCTGAACGTGACCTCAGACAGCTTCAGAAATTACTGCCTCGCTCCAGCCATCGAGCTGCGGCAGATCATCAGAAATCAGCTTTGGCAGCTTGATGCTGAATACCGTCGAACCGACAGGCATCTGAGCGCCAGCCTGATGGCAGAGTGAACGATCAGTTCAAATCCTGTTCACTGCCGACGATCCAGGCATCCGGCCAGTGACCGGTCGGTTCAGGCAGGGCGCTGCCTGAGCGCCTGACTGATGATGGCCTGGGCGGCTTCGAGTTCGGCGCCGGTGATTTCAAGACGCGGCGGGCGCACGCGGGCGCTGCCCATGCCGACTTCCTGCTGCGCCAGTTTGATCAGTTGCACGAACTTCGGGACGCAATCCAGGCGCAGCAGCGGCAGGAACCAGTTGTACAAACTGATGGCCTTTTCGGTTTCGCCCTGTAGCGCGTAATTGAACAGCTCAACCGATTCCTGCGGCAGCGCATTGACAAGTCCCGCAATCCAGCCGACCGCGCCGACGGCGACGCCTTCAACGATGGCGTCATCAACTCCCATAAAAACCGCCAGCCGGTCGCCGCACAAAGCTCTGATTGCGGTCACGCGGCGCACGTCGGTGCTTGATTCCTTGACCGCGTGAAAATTATCGAACTCCTGGCTCAGTTCCTGAATCTGTTCAGGCAGAAAGTCTGTGCCGTATGCCACCGGATTGTTGTACAGCATGCCGCTCAGTTTCGTGGCCCTGAAGATCGCCGCCACGTGCGCTTTCATTTCGCGCCAGTCGCCTTTGTAAACATACGGCGGCAGCACCATCAGGCCTTCGCAGCCGTCGGCTTCAGCCCGTTTCGCCTGCTCAATGGCTTCAACCGTCGTGAGCGCCGAAATGGCTGCGATCACCGGCACGCGATGACCGACCGCTTTGACGACCGTGTCCCACAGCGCGCCGCGTTCCTCAAACGTCAGCGTATTGCCTTCGCCCAGGCTGCCGGGAGTGACGATGCCCGTGCAGCCGTGATCAACCAGCCAGGTGCAGTGCCTGGCGACAAAGCCGTGATCAATTGTCAGGTCTTCGTTGAAGCCGGTGGTGATTGCGGGCATCACGCCCTTCCAGATCATTGCCATCTTGATTGTCCTTTGAAGGTGATTCCCGGACCACGGTCATTCTCAATGCTCCATTTTCAATGCTCCATTATCTGCCTGAAAGCGGCTGACGAATCACAGTTCATTGCAAAATAATGGAGAATTGAAAATGGAGCATTGAGAATGCTGCATCGCCGGGAGATTTGATCTTTCGATTGCGCCTGTTTCGCCTTCAGCGCGATGACAGGCAGGTTGTCTCAACTGATCGTCTGATTCTGTGTGGTTGCCGCCAGGCTCGCCAGCCTGACCGGAAACGCCGGGGGCCGGACTGATTCGTTTTTCCAGCCGAGCAGAAACTCGACCGCGGTGCCGCAGACGCGGCCCTGGCACGGCCCCATGCCGCAGCGCGTGTGCAGCTTTGCGGCGCGCCATTCCGCGTGCTGCTGCAATCGTTCAAGCGTGACGTCCTCGCAGCGGCAGATGATCGTGTCTGACTGCGGCAGCGTTTTCAGTTCATCGCGCAGCGCAAAGGTCTGATTGAGCAGCTCAGCGAAACGCTGCGCTTTGCGGCGGGCAGCAAAAAATTTCTCGGCTTCGCGCAAATTGCCGGTGGCCGCAAAGCCTGCAATCTGACCTTCGATCAGCGACAGCTCAAGCCCGCCGATGCCTGTCGCTTCGCCCGCGCAGTAAATATCCTGCACCGATGTCTGCTGATCGTCATCAACTCTGACGCGGCGGTCTTCAATCTCGCAACTCAGCAGCGCGGCCAGTTCAAGGTTTGGCACCAGGTGAAAACCGCAGGCCAGATAATCGCAGGCGACATTCCACGCGCGACGACCGCGCCGCAAAGTAACGCTTGTGAGTTTGTCGCTGCCGTGCGCAGCAACAGGCCAGCAGCCTGTCAGCAGCGGCACGGGGGCGAGTTCTGATTTCAGATCGAGCGCCTGCAGGATCTTTTTGAATTCACCAGACAGTCCGAAGCTGAATCTGAGCAGGCGATGGAGCGGAGCCTGTTCGGCGATCAGCACAATCTCAGCGCCCTGCTTTTTCAGATAAGCGGCGACGGCCATCAGCAGCGGGCCGCTGCCTGCCACGACGACGCGACGGCCTGTGATCGGCAGACCCGATTTGACCAGCGCCTGCAAACCGCCCGCGCCGGTCACGCCCGGCAGCGTCCAGCCCGGAAAGGGCAGAAAGCGTTCGCGCGCGCCAGTGGCCAGAATCAGTTTGTCGTAACGCAGTTCGCAGGCACCGGCCACAGTTTCAGCCAGCAGTCGCCCCGGCGCGGGATGCGCAAACACGCGCGCGCCGCTGATGAAATTTACTTTGGCGGCTTCGACTTTGCTGAACCATGCAGCGGCTTCGGGCGTTGGCGGGCGGCGCTCGTCGCCGCGCCAGATTTGCCCGCCGCGGGCCGGGTTGTCATCAACGATGGTGACGCGCTGACCGCTTTGCGCGGCAGTTGCGGCGGCGGCCAGTCCTGCCGGGCCGGCGCCGATGATCAGAATGTCGCGGTGCTGATTATTCATCGGTGCGCACGTCCATCCCTTCGCGGCATACGATCTGACAACTGCGCGCGTGCGCCTGTCCGTCAATCGTCACGCGGCATTCGTAACAGATGCCCATGCCGCACAGCGGCGCGCGCGCGGCGCCAGTCACCGAACGGCGAAAGTGCGGCGCGCCCGACAAAAAGACCGCCGTCGAAACCATGCTGCCTTCCGGCACGCTGACCTTGTAACCGTTCACGCTGACGGTGAGATTGTCAGGCATGCGCGACCTCCGGCGTTTTGCGCGAAGGCAGATAAGGCGCGACCGGGATTTTCGATGCGCGTTTCACGATCTGATCCACCAGCAGCCTGGCCGTGCCGAGCGAGGTCGTGATGCCCAGGCCTTCGTGACCCGTCGCCAGATACAACCGTTCGTGACCAGGGCACGGGCCGATCAGCGGCAGCTTGTCCGGCGTCGCGGCGCGAAAGCCCGTCCACGCGCGAATGGCCGTGAGTTCGGCCAGTTCCGGCAGGTATTGAACGGCGCGCTCGATCATCCATTTCAGCATGGGCTGCTCAATTTCAGTGCTGTCTACTCCGTACTGCCGCGATGAACCGAGCAGAATCTGCCCGGTCTTTCTCGGCTGCGCGTTGAAGGCTACGGAATCGGCGCTGCTCGCATGCGCGCTTTTCAGGTAGCCGAGTTCAATCAACTGATGCCGCACGAAACCTGGATAGCGGTCGGTAATGACGAGGTGTCCTTTGCGTTTCTGCACATCAATGCCCGGCGTCAGTTCAGGCGCCCAGCTTCCGGTGGCGTTGACGGTCAGGCCCGCCGCCATAAAAGAGCCGTCGCTGAGCGTGACGCCTTCATCGCTGATTTTGATCACCGCTTTGCCGGTGAACAGAACTGCGCCGCGCGCCTGCGCCTGCCTGAGAAAATACGCCGCCGCGCAGGGCGGATAGGTCACGCCGTCACGCCGCACGAGCAATCCGCCGGCCAGCCCCGGTCGCAGGTGCGGTTCAGCGTCGCGCAATGATTGTGCATCGAGCGCTTCAACGGCGACGCCGCGTGCCGCATAAAACTGCTGCTTGCGGCTGACCTCGGCCATCTCTTCGTCATCCGCCGCGACCCAGAGCGTGCCGCATTCCTCGTATTCAACTTCGGGCGGCAGTTCATCGCGCACCTGCTGCCACAACTGCTGCGAATAATGCGTCAGCGCAAACTGAGCTTCAGAATCATCCATCACGACGATGTGGCCCATGCCGGCAGCCGTCGCGCCGCCACCGATGACGTGCCGCTCAATCACCGCCACGCTGAGCCTTTCGCGCACGCATTCCAGCGCACACGCCGCGCCAACGATGCCGGCGCCGATGATGACCACATCGAATGTTGCAGAAGTCATGACCAAATCCGGGAACCTGTTGTCTCGCTGTCGGGAGCGGGGGCACCCATGACACCGGTTTTAGGGGTTTTGCGTGTTCGGGTGGCAGGGCGGCCCGGGTTACGCCCAACCC
>CAYWDW010000006.1:0-2968 GCA_964457105.1 uncultured Heliobacteriaceae bacterium | reverse complement strand
TTTTTTTTTGTTTTTCTCCGCCGGCCGGCGCGGGTGCCCCCGGCCCCCCCCCGCCCCCGACAGCGAGACAGTAATTCTCTGCCCGGCTTTTCTGAAACTGTCGTTTGTCTGGTTCATCCGGCGCAGCCTGTCTGATGGCGAATGCCCCAGCAGAACGGGTCGCGTTCGTCGAGCAGCAGCGTGGCTTCGGCGTTGACGAAGGCCGAGCCTTTGATCGTCGGATAAACTTTGTCGCCGTCAACTCTGATCGTGCCTTCAAAGATGCTGCCGACGATGCTTTCCTGCCGCCAGATTTCGCCTGCGCGCAGTTTGCCGTCGGCATACAGGCAGGCCAGCTTGGCGCTCGTGCCGGTGCCGCAGGGCGAGCGGTCATAGGCCTTGCCGGGACAGAGGACGAAGTTTTTGCTTTGCACGCCGGGCTGATCTGACGGCGCAAAGAGTTCGATGTGATCAATCTCCTGACCGTCAGCGCCGGTGATGCCCTGCGCATTGAGCGCCTGCCGGATGCGCCAGGTGAATTCGGTCAGGTCTTCGAGCTGAGCGAGCGTCAGTTGTCGCCCATGAGCGTTGACGAGAAAAAACCAGTTGCCGCCCCAGGCGACATCGCCGGTGATCGTGCCGTGACCAGGCACGTCAACGGCAACGCCGGTCGCCAGGCGATAACCCGGCACGTTGGCCACGCTCACCTGGCCGTCTTCGTGCAACGTGGCGGCGACTGTGCCGACGGTTGTTTCAAGGCGGTGAACGCCAGGTTTGATGCGGCCCAGGTAAGCGAGCGTGACGATCAGGCCCATCGTGCCGTGTCCGCACATGCCGAGGTAGCCGACATTATTGAAATAGATCACGCCCGCCGCGCACGCCGGATCAACCGGTTCGCACAGCAGCGCGCCGACCATCGCATCGTTGCCGCGCGGTTCGTTGACGATGGCCGAACGATAATGATCGAAATTATGGCGAAACACTTCCAGGCGTTCGGCCATTGAACCATGGCCGAGGTCCGGGAAACCGCTGATGACCACGCGCGTCGGTTCACCGCCCGTGTGCGAATCAATCACCTGCAACTGTCGGTCTCGTTTCATTGCCGTCGGTCCTTTCTGGCGCTGGTGCGAGGCAGATTACCCTGTGTCATTTTCAGTTACAACGTCTGCGGCCTGCTCCGTCCTGATGCGCGCCGGGCCGGTCTGCACTGGCGCTGCATTTTTCGGCTTCGGGAATTGCACTTGTCTCAGTTGTGCGATACATAAGGCTCGTCTCTGATCGGATTTCAGCTTCCGTTCCAGTGAAATCCGGCTAAAGCCGAGCAACTCATTCCAACCATCACTGAGCAGTTCTGATGTGTACAGGTCGCAGCAGGTGCCTGTACGAACCAACGGATGTGAACAGCAGGTCTCATCGCAAAGGAGCGAAAACCATGATTCGAATATTTGCACTGGCAATGATGCTGCTGCCGGTTATGTGCCTGGCGCAGGTCCAGACCGACCCGTCACAACGCGGCGGGCGCGGTCGGGGAGCCGAGCAGCAACCGCAGACCACCCCGCCCACTGCCGCCGGACCACAGCGGCCCACCCTGCCGCCGGAAGAAAAACATTCAGTCACGCGCGGCAGCGTGCGCATCGGCGGGCAGCAGATCAATTACACGGCGACGGCGGCCACCTATGTCATCAAAGCTGACGACGGCGCACCGAAAGCGACTTTCTTTTTTGTGGCCTACACGAGAGACGATGTGCCGGATAAATCGAAGCGCCCGGTGTCATTCATTTATAACGGCGGGCCGGGTTCGGCTTCGTCCTACACGCACATGGGTCTGGGGCCGAAACGGGTCGTGCTGACCGATGACGGCTTCGGCCTGCCTGCGCCATATGCGATTGTCGAGAATGGCGATTCGTTTCTGGACGCCACCGATATGGTCTTTGTGGATGCCATCTCGACCGGCTACAGCCGCCCCGCGCCCGGCGAAAACACGGCGCAGTTTTACGGCGTCGTGCAGGATGCCACTTACTTTGCTGATTTCATCTATCAGTATCTGACGCGCAACGAACGCTGGGCTTCGCCCAAATTCCTGATCGGCGAAAGCTACGGCACGACGCGCTCGGCGCAGCTTTCTTATGTGTTGCAGCGGCGTCATCAGATTTATCTGAATGGCGTCGTGCTGTTGTCAGCCGTTGGCTTCGGCAACTGGGGCGAGGATGACCGGACGATCTTCTTTCTGCCGACGCTGATTGCTTCGGCGTGGTATCACAAGCTGCTGCCGCCGGACCTGCAAAAGCTGAGCATCGGCGAACTCGCGCAAAAGGCCCGGCAGTTTGCGCACGGCGAATATGCCGCGGCGCTCGAAAAGGGCGATGAAATTTCACCTGCCGAATATCAGAAAGTCGTCAAAGAACTCGCCCGCCTGACTGCGCTCTCACCAGCATACATCGAACAGACCAACCTGCGCGTCAGCCCGTTTCGCTGGTTCAAGGAACTAATGCGCGACAAACGCCTGACCGTCGGACGCATTGATTCACGCTTTACCGGCATGGATGCTGACGCGGCGGGTGAGCGGTACGAATATGACGCCAGCCTGGCCTCTTATGACGGCGCTTATGTGGCGCTCTTTCAGGATTACGTGCGCCGCGAACTGAAGTGGAATACAGAGATGTATTACACGCTCAGCGCGCGCGTGCAGCCCTGGGATCAGGGCCAGCCGGGCGGGCCAGCCGAAGCGCTGCGTTCGGCGATGACGCAGCAGGGGCAGTTGAAGCTGCTGGTGCTGTGCGGCTATTACGATGTCGCCACGCCCTTCAATGGCATCGAACACACGGTCTCACACATGAGCCTGGCACCTTCGATTCGCAAAAACGTCAGCTTCGCCTATTACGAGGCCGGGCACATGATGTACATCGAAAAGAAGTCGCGCGAGAAACTGCATCGTGACGTGACGGCCTTCATCAACCACTCCGCCAGAATTGAAGCTGCCGGGGGACGG